>JASJCH010000070.1 GCA_030066075.1 Woeseiaceae bacterium | reverse complement strand
GCCACGACGAGCGCCAGGGTTACGATCCGGTCGAGCGTTCTCGAGGAGGACCGCGGCTGGTCCGGCGGCAGGTCCGTCTCGCGCACCAGGCCCGCCGGCGTCCATTCGAACTTCCAGGCGAGTATCAGGGCGGGCAGGAAACCGATGGCAAGCACGATGATCGTGGCCCGCAGCGCTTGGCCTTCTTCGAACGGCAGCACGGGTTGCAACGTGTCGAGCACCTGCAGCACGAGCCAGCCGCCGGCGATATACGCCAGGGCCACCCTGATTACGTTGCGCCGCCGCAGCTCGTTGAATAGTGACATAGCCTGGTCTGTCCGCGCCTCGGGATCTCGCCCCCTCGCATGATAGTACAGGGCCACGGAGTTCTACGTATGTTGATCCTTCGAAGCCGGCCTTATATTGGACGGTAGGGCCGCTGTCACGTTGGCCAGGTATCGTTGTTGGCCGCGTTAGCAGAGCCCGAACGGAGGACGATGTGGCTAAGACAGCGAAAAAAACCGCAAGCAGGAAAACTTCGAAGAAGACGGCAAAGAAAAAGGCCGCGAAAAAGACATCACGCAAGGCTCCCGCCCGGAAAGTCAGCAAGAAGGTAGCAAAGAAAAAAGCTGCCAAGAAAAAGGTTGCGAAGAAGCCCGCAAAGAAGAAGGCTGCAAAAAAGAAAGTCGCCAAGAAAAAGGTCGCTAAAAAGCCGGCGCGGAAAAAAGCAGCAAAGAAAAAGGGCGCCAAGCGGGCCAAGGTCAAGAAAAAAGCAAAGCAGACCGCCGCACGCATCCAGGCAACCCTTGAAAAGCGCGTCGACCAGCTGACCAAACAGCTCAAGGAACTTAAGGACTATGCCGAGAAGGAGCTCGACGAGCAGCTGCCGAAGATGCGCAAGTACGCCGACAAGGAACTGGCTATCCAGAAGCGTCGCTTCGACAAGGTCATGGCCAAGCTAAAGGAGGAGAACGAGGAGCTTCGGGAGAAGCTGTCCGAGTTCGTCGACGAACACGAGACGCTCAAGGAAGTCACCGAAGGAGTCGGCGAGCGCGCGAGGGACATCGAAGCCCGCGTGAAAAAACTGCTTTCTCGAGCGGATTAGAGGGACGCGATACAATCCGCTGAATGCAGCGGTACTTTGCTTACGACTACGACGGTCCCGGTTTCGAGCTGTTCGGAACCGGGCACCTCGTGTACCTGGCTATTCTGGCTGCCCTGATCGCGTTCCTTATCTGGGGCTGGCAGGTGCCGAACCGAAAGTCACGGGACCGCGTACGGTTGCTGATCGCGACCATCATGTTGCTGAACGAGATCGCCTGGCATAGCTGGAACATTGGGACCGGCGCCTGGAGTATCCGCGAGAACCTGCCGCTGCACCTCTGCGGTATCAGCATCTGGAGCACGATCTACATGCTCTACACGCGCGACTACCGCCTCTACCAGATCATCTTTTTCGTTGGCCTCGGGGGAGCGGCGCAAGCCGTCATTACGCCCAGTGCAGGCGAGTACGGTTTACCGCACTTCCGGGCGTTTCAGACGCTGATTTCACACGGCATGCTGGTGCTGGCGATGATCTTCCTTACGACTATCGAGGGCCAGCGGCCCACCTGGATGTCGCTCTGGAAGACCATGCTGGCACTTAACGTGTATCTCGTGGTTGTAACCGCAATTAACTATGCGCTCGGCAGCAACTACATGTTCACGCTGGAGAAACCCCACACGGCCAGCCTGTTTGATGTCATGGGCCCGTGGCCCTGGTACCTGCTAGCGGCCGAAGTGCTCGCCGTCATTCTGTTCGCGCTGCTTTACCTGCCGTTCGCGTTGTCCGACCGGCGCCTTCGCCGGCAGGTCGTCAGTTCGGGGGAAGGTTCTCGAGCAGAAAACGCCTGACGTTCCCGCCCATGACCTTGCGAATTTCTTCCTCCGTGAAGTCGGCGCGCAGCATCGTTTCCGTGAGTATTGCCAGCTCGCTCGTGTCGAGCGTTACGGCCACCGTTCCGTCGTAGTCCGAACCCAGGGCGACGTGATCGACACCAAGCAGGTCGATCGCGTAGCGAATGGAGGCGACGATGCCTTGCGGGCTGGAGTCGCACACGGCCGCGTCCCAGTAGCCAATCCCGAGCAGGCCGCCCTTCTCCGCAAACTGTTGCATCAGTTCGTCCGGCAGGTTGCGCGCCGACGGGCAGGCCCCTTGCAGGCCGCCGTGAGACAGCATGGTCGGTGCAGTGGACATCTCCAGCACCTCGGCGACCATTGCGGGCGAGGCGTGTGCGATGTCGATGATGACGCCCAGTTCATTGGCGCGGCGCACGACGGCACTGCCGAAGTCGGTCAGGCCCTCTCCGCTGGTTCCGTGCAGCGACCCGCCCAGTTCGTTATCGAAGAAGTGGGTCAGGCCGGTCACGCGCAGGCCCCGCTCGAACAGGCGGTCGAGATTGTCGATGTCGCCTTCGAGCGGGTGCGCGCCTTCAATCAGGTAGACCGCGCCGGTGACCGTTGCCCCGTCTTGCCGCGCTTCGATTAGACGCTCCAGGTCCTGGCGGCTGGTGATGATGACGAGGTCGTCGTGCTCTGCCAGCTCATACAGCTTCTCGAGCTGGTAGACCGCGCGCTCGTAGAGGCTGGACCAGGTCCGCGGCGGCCAGAGCGATGCAATGGCCAGCAAGGTGATCTGGTCCGAGTCGGGAGTGTTGCTCTCGTAATTGAGACCAGCGGGGCTCTTGGTCGTGGCGCTGAACACCTGCAGCGCGACATTGCCCTCGCGCAGGCGCGGCAGGTCCATGTGGCCGATATCCGACCGGTCGGCCAGGTCGCGTTTCCACAGCAGCGAATCTGAATGCAGATCCGCGACGAACAGGGATTCATGGAGCCGTCGCGCGTCGTCGCTGACATCATAGGGATCGTGCGGCAACACGACGTTCCTGGATGCCTCGACTTGTCCGGGCAACACCCAATGTACGTACGCGAGACACGCGGCGAACAGCAGCAGAACGGCTATGGCCAGGCGTTTCATCGAAGGACCCGGAAGCTGGGGAGCTCTGATTATACGTGTTGCAGCGCGCTGGCCGGCCACATGTGGGCTACCAATCGGACGCCCGCCTGAGCTCCCGATTCACATCGCGCAGCTCCTTCACGATGCCGAGCATTAGCGAGGAGTTGGTGGTAGACCGCACGCCGGAATAGAGATCCTCGAGAACCTGCCCGGTCAGTTTGTCCAGTTTGCGGTCGATATCCTGGCACGTGCGGCGAGCGGGTCGCGCGGCCACGTCAGGAATATCGACGCCCAGCGCAGCAAAGGCTTCTGCGAACAGGCCACGTAATGTCTGCAAGCCGGTCGCGACCCCTGCCGACGGCGGGCTATGTTCATTGAGGATGTGGTCCGCCGCAAGGTCGACGAGCATGGTCGATGACCGCAGCATGTCACGCTCGCAGCCCAGCACTTCGAGTCGCTTCATCAGCCAGGATTCGATCTTCGGTTGTACCCGGTTGAGGCGTCTCACAAACTCGTTTTCTGTCTCCCGGGTCGCGTCCGCGTCCTCCTTCAGCGCCTTGCGCAGCTTCTTGACACGCTTGCGCTTGCGCGTGACAAGCACTTTCAAGGCCCCATCGACGACTTGGGCATTGTGTTGCAGCGCCGCGGCGAAGTGCTGCCGCAGCTCCAACGCGTGCTCGTCGAGCCGGGCGCCGCTCGTGTCGAGGACCAGTTCGTGCATCTTGGACTTTTGATCGTGGTAACGATGCGTTCGCACCAGTGCAATAGCGGCCAGAATCACCAGCACGACTACCGCGTAGCCGCCGAACGTCTTGATGAGCGTGGCGAAGGTCGCCGCCATCAGGAAAGCAGCAGCGGCCGTGACGAACCATCCGCCTACAACGCTGAACACACCGGCCAGCCGATAAGCAGCCGAGTCGCGCCCCCAGGCCTGGTCCGCCAGCGACGTGCCCATCGCCACCATGAAACTCACGAACGTAGTCGACAGCGGCAGCTTCAGGGATGTGGCGAAGACGATCAGTATGCTCGCGACGGTCAGGTTGACGGATGCGCGGACCTTGTCGAACGCGGGACGATCGAGGTCGAACGTGTGTTCGCGCTCGCGCGCGAAGCGCTCCGCGAGCCCGGTGCGCCAGTTCTTCGGAACCGCGCCGCGTGCGGCTTCGCCGGTGGTGACGACCGTGCGCACGATGCCACGCGAGATCGGTCCCGGCCGGAAACGTTCCGCTCCCTCGTCCTGGCGGCCGAGGCTGACTTCCGTATGCGTTACCGAGCGGGCTTTCGATGAGAGCCACAGCGTGACGACCATGACGCCACCGGCCGCAAGCAGTATCAGGGTATTGCCCCGCACCGGTTCGGCGAGGGCTTCCATGGTCATGGCGTCCGCCGGGATGCCGCTGCCTGCCCAGGCTTGCCAGGATGACAGGCCGGCCAGCGGTACGCCGATAAAGTTGACGAGGTCGTTACTTGCGAACGCCAGCGCCAGCGAGAAAGTCCCTCCCAGCACGGCCACGGCCAGGATGTCTACCTTTATGCGATCCAGGAACCACATGACGACCAGCCAAAGGCCCAGCAAGCCCAGCGTGAACTCCAGCGTGTTGTCGTAAATAAGCTGGTGCGTGGTGTCCGCGACGAAGCTGACGCCTTTGAGGCCCTTGACCAGCAGGAAATAGCTGATGGCCGTGAATGAAACCGCTGCCCAGGCAACTCTGCGTACTGCGGAGTAGTTGCGCTCCTGGAACGTGAACAGCATGCGCGAGAAAAACTGGATGACGGTTCCGGCAACAAAAGCTACGACGATAGACAGACCAATCCCGCTGATGATGAGTATCGCGTTTTGCACGTTGACGTAGTCGACAACGTCGGAACCGTCGGGGCTGCCGATAACGGCGAAGATGGCGATGGCGACGGCCGCGCCGAGGAGTTCGAAAACGATCGACACGGTCGTCGAGGTGGGCAACCCGAACGTGTTGAACAGGTCCAGCAGCAGCACGTCGGCCAGCATGACAGCCAGGAAGATGATCATGACATCCGCGAAGACGAACATCTCGGGATTGAAAATGCCGCGCCGCGCGACCTCCATGATGCCGGACGAGAACAGCGAGCCTGCGAGAACGCCGAGGCCGGCGACGATCAGGATGTTGCGACGGCTGGTTACACGACTGCCAATCGCCGAGTTCAGGAAGTTCACGGCGTCGTTGCTGACGCCCACACTCAGGTCCAGCAGCGCCAGGAGAAAAAGCAGGCCAACGGCCAGCTCGAAATAACCCATGTGTCCGTCGTGTTTCGAAAGGGCCGACTTCGCTAATAGACCAGTATTAGCGAAGCGTTACGATTGCGGTGATTCCCCCGGCGCTGCGGCGATCCACGATTTACGCATGTCCGGTGAGGCGGGATAAATAGTGCGGAGGTCTGACGATGACGGGCAAACGCATCCTGGCGCTCAACGGATCCTACCGCCGCGACGGCATCACCGACCAGGCTGTTGACTGCGTGCTCGCGGAAGCGGCGGACCGCGGTGCCGACGTCGAACACATTCATTTGCGGGACTACCCGATCGAGTTCTGTCGCAACTGCCGCGAGTGCATGCAGCATCCGGGCGAGGCGCCGGGCCAGTGCGTACTCCACGACGGTATGGCGTACCTCGTCGACAAGATCGAGCAGGCCGACGCCTATGTGCTGGCAGCGCCGACCAACTACTCGGCGGTCACCGCCGTCTTCAAACGTTTCATGGAGCGCCTGTCTGTCTACGGCTACTGGCCGTGGGGTGTGGCGTCGCCGGTACTCCGCAAGGCGCAGATGCGCAAGAAACCGGCCGTGATCATCTCCTCCTGTGCAGCCCCGGGGTTCCTCGGCAAGTTGGCCTTCGGCACCAACCAGAGCCTCAAAGTCGCTGCCAGGACCATGGGTGGCAAAGTCGTTGGCGCGATGTTCACGGGACTCGCCGCGCAGGAGCGCCAGCAGGACGTGCCGCGCAGCGTCCGGCGCAAGGCCGCCACACTGGCGCAGAAACTCTGCTGAACAATAACTAGCGGCTATCCGGCTGCCGGCGGTCGTACGCATCGCTGTGCAAAATAATGCTGTGCGTCCCCAGCTTGTCGCCGTTCTCGAAGGCGTTTCCCCGCGCCGTAACCTCGAGCATCGCCCGGCCGATCTCCGTTGCGCGCACCGCCGCACCCACCGGCCGGAAGAACCAGAATATTGCGCGTTGGCCGACGTGCGCCTCCTCGTCCGTCGGGCCGATGTAGTCCGGCCGGTAGGCGATCACGCGTAGCGGCGTCCCGTCGGCGAGCCCGAACAACGAATTCTCGGCGCGTACTTTCTCGCGGGCCCACATCGCGCTCGAGTCCTCGGCGATGTCGCTCGAGCTGATGTAGTGAAAGGAGATCGCGGGTTTGTCGCTGACGGCAAGCCACTCCTCGACAAACCGCACCGGGAAGTCGACGTGAATCATGCCGTAGGTCTCCTCGTCGACACCGATCGAGCTCAAACCGATCGCCCAGTAAACGGCATCCACATCGGCGATCTGCTCATGTATCGCCGCATAATCGAGATAGTCCATGTGCAGGGTCATGGTCACTTTGCCGGCCGCCACGCCCTCCTCGATCCGCGGCGTGGCCCTGCGCGTAATGACATGGATGGTCTCGATGTTCGGGTCGGCGAGCGCCGCTTTCAGGATGCCGTCACCCGCAGTGCCGCTGGCGCCGAAGATCGCGACGGTATCGTGGTCGGCCGGCGGACGCTCCAGCGTCTCTACGACCCGGTCGTTCAGCGCCAGCATCACGACGCCGGTCGCGTAGAAAAGACCGAAGAGGACGACGGGTATCAGTAGTATCGTTCGCAGGCGCGGTAGTTTCATTTGTTTTGCTCTTTCGATTCCTGGTACCCGGCGCAGAATATAATGATCCGATGCTCCTCGTAAGACGTCATTTTAGCCGCCAGACACTCGCCGAACTATTGCGGCTCGCGCTGCCTATGGTCGTTTCGCAGGGCACGTTCGCGGTGATGATCTTTACCGATCGCTATTTCATGTCGCAAATCGATCCCATGCACATGGCGGCGGCGATGGGTGGCGGCGTCGCGTCGTTTTTCTCATTCTGTTTTTTCGTCGGCCTGCTGGGCTATGCGAACGCCATGGCCGCCCAGTACCTCGGCGCCGGCGAACTGGAAAAGTGCCCGCGAGTCGTCACGCAGGGCCTGATCATGACGGCGATGAGTGCGCCGTTCCTGACCCTGATCACGTTCCTGGTCGCGGGGATCTTCGAGGGCATGGGACATTCACCGGAACTCGTCGAGCTCGAGCGCACGTATTACCTGATCCTGATGTCGGGCGTTCTCATTGCTCTCGCCAAGACCTGTCTTGCATCCTACTTCGCCGGTATCGGGCGCACGCGCGTGGTGATGATCTGCGACGTCTTCGGCATGATCATCAACGTGCCGCTCAGCTACGCGCTGGTATTCGGCAAGTTCGGCTTGCCGGCGCTCGGTATCGCCGGCGCCGGTATCACCACGGTCATCGCATCGATTCTGGCGCTGCTGCTGTTCGTGGCTTACTACCTGGCCAGGGAACACCGCGAGAAATTCGCGGTCCTGCGGTCGTTCGCCCTCGATATGGGCATCCTGAAACGCTTCTGGCGCCTCGGGTTTCCGTCCGGCCTCGAGCTGTTCCTCAACGTGGCGGCTTTCAACCTGTTCCTGCTCATGTTCCAGTCCTATGGCGTCACAGAGGGCGCCTCGGCGGCCATCGTCTTCAACTGGGACATCCTGTCGTTCGTGCCGATGATCGGCCTGCACCTCGGTGTCATCAGCATGGTCGGCCGTTTTGTAGGCGCGCGTGACATGGCCCGCGTCAACGAGGTCATGACCGCGGCGTTTGCCGTCGCGCTGGCCTACGGGCTGGTCCTAGCTACGCTTTACATCGCGTACCGTTTCCCGCTCGTCGAGGTCTTCGCGCCCCCGAGCGGCGACTTTTCGGCCATCAGGGAACTGGCGGCATGGATGATGATCGGGCTATCCAGCTACGTGCTGGCCGATGCGGTGATACTGGTGTCGGGCGGAATCCTGCGCGGGGCCGGCGATACCCGCTGGTTGATGGTCGCATCCGTTGCACTGCACTGGTTAATGCTGGTGGCCCAGTTCTTCATCATCCAGGTATTCCGGCTCAGCCCGAAAGTGTCATGGTTGGCGCTGGTCGCCATGATTCTCGCCATAGCGGTCGTCTATGCGCTGCGCCTCAGGCACGGACGCTGGCGCGATCCCGAGGTGCTCGAGAGGGTCATGGCCGAGTAAGGAACAGGCCTGGCGGGACCCGCACGGTCGTTACTCCGGCGGCGGGTCGTCGTCCTTGGGTTCGTCGGAATGCTCGACTTCGTAAGCGTCGGCCACGTACGCGGGCCCTTTCATGATGTAAACGACGACTGCGCCGATGGCTACCGTGAAGACTGCCGTGAGGAACGTGATTCCAATCGCGATCGCGAATATGTCGACGGTCTGGACGTGCTTGGCCGCGTCCACACCCGGCTCGGCCGGCAGCACGCGCACGAGGACGGCCAGCGCTATCGGGACCAGGGAACCAAGCAGCGCGATCCGCGGCAGGCGGCGCAGTATCCGGAGTTCGAGCCCCGGCGGCACGAGGCGTCCGTGCAGTTTCTTGAAGAGTTTCATCCGTGCGGGAATGGGTAGGTCTGTCACGCGCCAGTTTACCGCGCCACGTCGACGCGCGCCGGCTAATCGTCTAGGGTAGCCGTCTGTGCCGCGGCGCCAGCGCCGCGGTCCGTTGCCCTGGGGGGAAATGATGAGAACGACGCTCTCGATTACGACAATCCTGGCAGTAATGGCAGCCTTTTTTGCCGGCACGGTCATCGCAGAGGACCATGGCCCGCTGCCGACTTATGTGGTCGTCGACTGCATGAAGTCCAGCTCGGCCGACTACGTCGCGCTGGAGCAGGAAATCTGGCAGCCGGTCCACCAGCACCTCGTCGACTCGGGCAAGCGCGATAGCTGGGCGCTTTACGAGGTCGTGTTTGGCGATCGCTCGCGATGCGATTACTACACGGTGGCGACCTACAGTGGCGAAGACCAGCTTAACGGTTACGCGGATTACGCAGCGGCGTTTGCAGCGGTCCACACGGGCTCGGACATGGGCAAGCTGACCAACATGACGCTCGCTGCGCGCACGCTGGTTGCCTCCGAACTCTGGGTGCTCGTGGACCAGACGCAAATCCAGGAACATCGTTTTGCCGTTGTGAACAAGATGTTCGCGGCGGACCCGGTTGCTTATGAGCGCATGGAGTCAGAGGTCTTCAAGGCCGGTCACCAGGTGCTTATCGATGGTGGCGACCGCGCCGGCTGGGCCGTGTACGCGCTGGTCTCGCCCGTCGGCAGTTCGATCCCCTACAACTACGGGACCGTCGATTTCGTCAACGACCTCGGGCCCGTGCCCATGGCCGAGGCCATGCTCGCGGGCAACCCGGACCGCGACCTCGATGCGATGCACGATCTGCTCGCGCTGCGCGACCACGTGTTGTCCGAGACGTGGGGCCTGCTTGCGGCAACGGATCCCAGGACCGAATCCGACTAGACGCTACGGCGTCCAGGCGTAGCCGATCTTCATGAACCAGGTCCTTTCCGTCTCGGTCAGGGAATTCAGGCTGTCGTCGCGGACCAGCACATCCGAGTAGCCCAGGAAGAACACGGTCTGGGGATTGATCTTGTAGGAGTACAGTAGCTGGCGCCCGACGTCCCTCGTCTCACGGTCCACGACCTCGATGTACTCATCCGGATTCCGCGATATGTCCTGGTACTGCATGGTCAGGCGCAGGAAGCTGCGCACACTGAACTGCCAGGTCAGGCGCAAGTCCGCGACCACAGCATCGAAGATCTTCGCGCCTTGCTTCGTTTCCAGTTGCACGAAGTCCGATTCGAAACGAATCAACAGATGCCGATTGGCATTCCAAGTGAAGTAAGGAGCGATGCGCAGCTCGTCGGCAAGCCGCGTGTTATCGAAATCGACCTGGTCTCCGGCTTGTGCGAAAACGCCCAGCGATAGCCCGCCCTTGGGTTGCAGGCTCACGTCTGCAGCGAACTTGTCTTCTTCGAATACCTCGCCGTTGAAGCCGACATCGCGTTTCTCGACGCTCAGCTCGGTGTAAGACTGCAGCGGCCCACTGATGCCGAACTCGATCTCGAACTCTTCTTCGAGCAGGTTGCCGTCGCTGTCGCGGAAATCATCCCAGTCGAAGCGCAGATCGAACTGGGACCAGCGACTGTTCTCCTCGCCGTACCAGGTCCGGCCGATGCCGGCTATGATGACCTCAGCGTCCACGCGCGGCATGAATCCGGCGTCCGCCCGAAACCCGTCCGAGCGATCGACGTAGATCAGGTCGGCGTTCCAGTCCCTCGAGTCATACGCGTATTCGAAGCGCGCGGTGCTACCGGTGAATGCGCCGGCAGGCTGATCGAACTCCTCGACGATCTCCAGCGGATACTCGGTATCCGAGTGCAGGTACTGCCAGCGGATGTTGTTGCGGTCGTTGATGCGCCAACGACCGTCAAGACCGCCCACGTAGTTGTGATAGCCGTCCGCACTGCGCATTGTCATCAGCGCGCCGATCGACGAGGCATTGTCGAGGCCGTAGCTGTAGCGGCCCACAAAAACGTCGTTGCTGTCGTCCAGTGACGTGCTGTCCGAGCCCTGGGATCCCGGCAGGATCAGGTTGGTGATCTCATCGTGTGCGGCGAATGTTGCGATCGTGTTGTTGCCGCGCTTGCCGGTCAGCTTGGCCCCGGCCAGCGGGTCCGCGACAGTCCGCGTGAACACGGCGCGTTCCGGCGTGCTGAAATAGTCCGCGCCCTCGAGAAAGAACGGCCGGGACTCGGGGAAGAACAATGCAAACTGGTTGTTGACCTCGAGCTGGGCGGCATCCGCCTCGACCTGCGAGAAATCCGGGTTCAGGGTCAGGCTGGCTGTCATGTCCGGCGTGATTCCCCAGCGCACGGTCAGGCCCGCCTCGACATCGGCGTCGTCGGTCTTGAGGGGTTCGACGCCCGGATTCTCGGTTGTCGAGGACTGGCTGGCCGTAAGCGTCGGCACGATCTCGAGATCGCGGGACGGCTCGGCCGCCTCGAGGCCGCGCATCTTGGTCAGCTGGCACAGGTAGCAATTGATGTTGCGATCGGACGGGTTAATGGACAACCAGTAGCTCTGGTCGCGCGGGTAGGAACGCCCAAGATCGACGCTCCATTCCTGCATTCCGGCCTGCTGCGTGAAGCGCAGCTGGCTCAGCGGAATCGCCATCTCGACAGCGTAGCCCGTTTCGTTGATCCGACCCGCGGAGTCCCAGATAGCGTCCCACGACCAGTCCTCGTTGCCGTTTACGTCATCCCTGGTCAGGTCCATCTGCACGCCGAGGGGGTTGGCGTAGAACTCGAACGCGCGGCGCTCGTCGCCATAGGTGTCCAGGATTATCCCGACGTAGTCGTCGTCCCATGCCGCGTCACGGTCGCGGAGAAAAGCGCGGATGGCGGCGGGGTCCGGATCCCGGGCATCAAACGCCACGAACAGGGTCTCGCCGTTCTCGACGACATAGGCGGTAGTGGGCACCCGGGCCGGGATGTTC
>JASJCH010000069.1 GCA_030066075.1 Woeseiaceae bacterium | reverse complement strand
CCTGGTGGGCGATGGTGGTTTCGAACCACCGACCTCCACGATGTCAACGTGGCGCTCTACCCCTGAGCTAATCGCCCTTCTGATACTGCTGTGCCTTCGCTTGAGTGCCCCTGAGCTAATCGCCCCTTGAAGGCGGCGTACCATACTCAAGCCGTCCGGGCTGCGCAAGACCCTTTAGCCCGCTTTTCGGTCGGTCAGGCCCAGTCCCTCCTCCCGGATGCGCTTGATCTCGTCACGCAGCCTCGCGGCCTCCTCGAACTCGAGGTCACGGGCATGGCGGAGCATCTGCTTCTCGAGTTTCGCCGCCCGCCGCATCAGCTGCTCGGGTGTCATCGTGTCGTACCGGGCGCCATCCTCGGCAACCCGCCGTTTGCGTTTGCCTGGCGCCGGATAGGCCGCTTCCATGATGTCGGCAACCTGCTTGACGATCGTGGCGGGCTTGATGCCGTGCTCGGCGTTATGAGCGAGCTGCCGATCCCGGCGTCGCGACGTCTCGTCCATCGCGCGCTGCATAGAGCCGGTGACGTCGTCCCCGTAAAGGATTGCTGTGCCGTGCACGTTCCTCGCCGCCCGTCCGATGGTCTGGATCAGCGAGCGTTCGGATCGCAGGAACCCTTCCTTGTCCGCGTCGAATATCGCGACCAGTGAAACCTCCGGCATGTCCAGGCCCTCTCGCAGCAGGTTGATGCCGACGAGCACGTCGAAAGCGCCCAGTCGCAAATCACGAATAATCTCCGTCCGCTCGACCGTACCAATGTCGGAGTGCAGGTAACGCACGCGGACCCCATGTTCGCCCAGGTAGTCAGTCAGGTCTTCTGCCATGCGCTTGGTCAGCGTCGTGATCAACACACGCTCGTCATTGGCTACCCGGCGATTGATTTCCGACAGTACATCGTCGACCTGTGTCGATGCCGGGCGCACTTCCACCGCCGGATCCACCAGGCCGGTCGGTCGAACCAGCTGCTCGACGACATTGTCGGCATGGTCGAACTCGTAGTCCCCGGGCGTCGCTGACACGTAAATCGTCTGCGGCGCCAGCCGCTCGAATTCCTCGAATCGCAGCGGCCGGTTGTCGAGCGCCGACGGCAGCCGGAAGCCGAACTCGACGAGGGTCTCCTTGCGGGAGCGATCGCCTTTGTACATGGCGCCAAGCTGCGGCACGGTGACATGGCTTTCGTCGATGATCAGCAATGCGTTTTCGGGCACGTAGTCGAACAGGCATGGCGGCGGCTCACCCGCCTCGCGCCCGGACAGGTAGCGGGAGTAGTTCTCGATTCCCGAGCAGTAGCCGAGCTCCTTGATCATCTCTAAATCAAATAAAGTTCTCTGCTCAAGCCTTTGAGCTTCCAGCAGTTTTTCGTGCTTACGGAGGTACTCAAGCCGCTCCTTGAGTTCTACCTTGATCTCGTCGCAGGCCGCCAGCAGGACGTCCCGGGGGGTCACATAGTGAGTTTTCGGGAAGATCGTCAGGCGTGGCACCCGGGCTGACACCTCACCCGTCAGGGGATCGAAGTAGGACAGCGACTCGATTTCGTCGTCGAAAAGCTCGATGCGTACGGCATCGCGCTCCGATTCCGCCGGGAACACGTCGATGACGTCGCCGCGGACGCGGTAGGTGCCCTGCGACAGGTCCAGCTCGTTGCGCTGATACTGCAGCTCGGCGAGCCGCCGCAGTATCGAACGCTGGTCCATCCGGTCGCCACGGAACAGGTGCAACACCATGCTGAAGTATGCCTCGGGGTCGCCGAGACCGTAGATCGAAGACACGGTTGCCACGATGATGGCGTCCTGGCGTTCCAGGAGCGCCTTGGTGGCCGATAGCCGCATCTGCTCGATGTGCTGATTGATCGAGGCGTCCTTCTCGATGTATGTGTCGGAGCTCGGCACATACGCCTCTGGCTGGTAGTAATCGTAGTAAGAGACGAAATACTCGACCGCGTTTTTCGGGAAGAACTCGCGCATCTCACCGTAGAGCTGCGCCGCCAGGGTCTTGTTCGGCGCGAGGATGATCGCCGGACGCTGCAGCTGGTTAATGACGTTCGCCATTGTGAAGGTCTTGCCGGAGCCGGTGACGCCGAGCAGGATCTGGCGCGCGAGACCGTCGCTGAGTCCCTCCACGAGACCCGCGATGGCGCCTTCCTGGTCACCGGCGGGCTGAAACGCCGCCGACAGGTGCAGGCGGTCCTTGTCACCGGGCGTGATGATCTTTGGGCTTGGCATCGAATCGCGTACCATTGCTGGGCGGAGGCAAACCAGTGAGTTTATCAGTTTCAAGACGAATGGCGCGGGTCAAGCCCTCGCCGACCGGCGCCGTGCTCGCCCTTGCGACCCGCCTGCGGGCCGAGGGTCGTGACATCATCAGCCTCGGCACGGGAGAACCGGACTTTGACACGCCGGCGCACATCCGTGAGGCCGGCGCCGCGGCCATCGAGGCCGGCGCGACGCGTTACACCCCCATCGACGGCACCGCGGAACTCAAGGCAGCCATCCAGCGCAAACTGGCGCGTGATAACAATCTCGATTATGAACACGACCAGATACTGGTAACGTCCGGCGCCAAACAGGCCCTGTACAACCTTTGTGTGGCTCTTCTTGGACCGGGCGACGAAGCAATCATTCCCGCGCCCTACTGGGTTTCCTACCCGGACATGGTCAGGTTGGCCGATGCGGACCCCGTCTTCGTGGAGACCAGCATCGAAGACAACTTCAAAGTCACTCCGGAGCGCCTCGCGGCCGCGATAACGCCACAAACCCGATTGCTCATCCTCAACAGCCCGAGCAATCCAACGGGCGCCTGCTACTCAGCGTCTGAATTGCAGGCGTTCGGCGAGGTGCTCGCGAAGCACCCGCAGGTCGTCGTCGTCGCGGACGAGATCTACGAGTCTATCCACTGGGCGGACGAGCCTTTCGCCAGTTTTGCCGAGGCTTGCCCGGCCCTCTACGACCGCACCGTGACGGTCAACGGTGTTTCCAAGGCCTACGCGATGACGGGTTGGCGCATAGGTTACGCGGCTGGCCCGCAGCAACTGATCAAGCCGATGTCGACCGTGCAAAGCCAGAGCACATCCAACGCTTGCAGCATCTCCCAAGCGGCCGCCGTTGCGGCCCTCGACGGGGATCAGGGCGTGGTGGCGGATATGGTGCGCGAGTATCGGCGGCGGCACGATTTCGTCGTGGCGGCCCTGAACAACATCCCGGGTTTTGAGTGCCGGGCTGGCGAGGGCACTTTCTACGCCCTGCCCCGGGTAACCGGGGCTATCCGCAGCCTCGGGCTGGCTGACGACGTGGCGCTGACCGAGCATTTGCTCGATACGGGTGGCGTGGCCGTGGTCCCCGGCACGGCATTCGGCGCGCCTGGCTACATTCGGCTGTCATTTGCCTGCTCGATGAGTGAGCTCGAAGAGGCCATGAGCCGCACAGAACAGGCCGTAAGCGCTTGACTTCGCGAAGGTGCTGGAACAAAATCGCGCCGCACCTGAAGGTGACCAATATTCCCCGATAGCTCAGTTGGTAGAGCGGTTGACTGTTAATCAATTGGTCCCTGGTTCGAGTCCGGGTCGGGGAGCCAGACAAGCGAAAGGCCCGCTTTACAGCGGGCCTTTCCTTTTTGCGACGGTTCTATTTCAGAACGTGGATATTGCGGGATTCGCAGATCTCGTGAAGTTGCTGCGGCCAGACCGTCGTGCTGACCTCGCCCAGGTGCGCCTTGCGCAGCAGCAGCATCTGGACCCGCGACTGGCCAATGCCGCCGCCGATCGAGAGCGGTATTTCACTGTTGAGAATCATCTGGTGATAAGGCTGTGAGAGCTCGTCCTCGCGCTCTGCCAGTTTCATTTGCTCGACCAGCGTCTCGGGGGTTACCCGAACACCCATGGACGTGAGCTCGTGGCGGCGGTGGGTAACATGGTTGTACACCAGGATGTCGCCGTTGAGGCCGTGCATCAGCTTGCCGTCTTTCTCGATAGTCGGGGTGAGCCAGTCATCGTAGTCAGCGGCGCGCATCTCGTGCGGATAGCCGTCCTCGAGCACCCAGCCGATGCCATAGATGAAAACGGCGCCGTATTCTTCGATGATCCTGGTCTCGCGCTCCTTGCGCGGCAGGTCCGGGTACTTCGCCAGAATTTCTTCGGCATGAATGAAATGCAGCTCTTCCGGAAGCGGCGGGAACCGCGGATCCCTGAGCGCCGGGTATTTGTCCATGACCATCTTTTCGGCGCCCGTAATGACCTTCCAGATCTTCTTGACGACGCCGGTCAGGTACTCGAGATTGCGGTCTTCGGCCGTGATGACCTGCTCCCAGTCCCACTGGTCCACGTAGCTGCTGTGATCGTGGTCGAGGAAGTAGTCCTTGCGGACCGCGCGCATGTCAGTATTGATACCCTCGTGCACGTCGCACTCGAACTGTTTCAATGCCCAGCGCTTCCACTTCGTGGCCGCCTGGACGATCGAGGCGCGAATGGGCTCATCGAGGCCCAGGCCACAGTCGAATTCAACCGGGGTTCGGGACCCGTCGCGATCAAGCATGTCGTTCATGCCCGATGCGGCCTCCACGATCAGGGGTACCTGCACGAGCTGCAGGTTCAGCTCTTTGGCCAGGCCCTTTTCGATGTACTCCTTGACGTCGTAAATCGCTTGCTGGGTCTCCATGCGTCCCAGCAGCGAGCTGTAGTCCTGCGGCAGGATCTTGGCGACTTCGTCATAGGTGCTGATTCCCGGACCAGCGAGGTCCGATCTTTTGTCCAACATGGTCAGGTCTCCAGTTCGGGCGGGACGGCGTCCCGCAGCGGATGCCGGTATTAGAGGCTGCGTACGGCGAAATTGCTATCGTGGAAAGTATCAGCCCATCAGGCAATAGTCAGAACTCCGTCAGGACACCAGCCGGGCATTGCGGCAAGCTCTATCCTGAACCCGGCATGGGTTTGCAAGGGAGCTGAACCATGACACTCGATGCCGCACTGCAAAACGACATCGTGCTGACGTACCTGCTCATCATAGCGACGGCGCTGGGGGTTGCCGGCCTCGCGCTGGCGATATTGACGGCCCTCGGCAAGAACGTCGGCCCCATCTGGCGCACCTATCGCGGCTGGCTGGTGATGGTGCCGATCGTCCTGGCGGCCGTGCTGCTCGGCCGAACGGCCTTTATCATCGGCGTGGCGCTCCTGGCGATACTTGGCTTCAAGGAGTACGCCAGGGCCACCGGTTTGTACGAGGACTGGTGGATGACCGGGCTCGTCTACCTCGGCATCGTGCTGCTGGCGACGGCATCGCACGTGCAGGATCCGCGCCTCGGCCACGACGGCTGGTACGGGCTGTTCATGGCTTTGCCGGCCTACGTCATTGGCGCCATCCTGCTGGTACCCATCTTTCGTAACGAGTCGAAGGGCCAGCTACAGCGTATCGCGCTCGCCATCGTCGGCTTCATGTACTTCGGCTGGATGTTCAGCCACCTCGGCTTCCTGGCCAATGCCCAGTATGCCTACGGCTATATTCTCTACCTGCTGTTTGCCGTCGAGATCAACGACGTCGCCGCATTTACCTGTGGCAAGATCTGCGGCAAGCACAAGCTGCGCGAGAACATCAGCCCCAAGAAGACCCTGGAGGGCGCGATCGGTGCCCTCGTCATCTCGCTGGGTCTCGCCTGGGCGCTGTCGTTCTCGTTCCCTCATTTCGCCTGGTGGGAGGTCCTGCTGGCGGGCCTCATCGTCGGTATCGGCGGTCAGCTCGGTGATCTCGTCATCAGCTACATCAAGCGCGATATCGGCATCAAGGACATGGGTGCTCTGATCAAGGGGCATGGCGGAATCCTCGACCGGGTCGACAGCATGATCTTTGTCGCGCCGATCTTCTTTCACGTCGTGCGCTGGCTGCACGGCCTGCGCGAGGTGCCGGTCTCATGACGGAATGGGAATACCATCCTGCCCCCGACCTTGACGAGACGCTGGCGGAGCATCTGCGCAATTTCCCGCGGCAGCCCTACATGCTGCTGTTCGCCATCCGGTCTTTGGCCGCGTTGCTGCTGCGCGCCTGGATGCGGGTGTATCACCGCCTGAGTGTCGATGGCCGGGAGAACCTCCCGAGCACCGGTTCGTTCATCCTCGTCTGCAACCACACCAGTCACCTGGATACGCTCTGCATGCTCTGCTCTGTGCCGCTGCGGCAGATTCACCGGGTATTTCCGGCCGCCGCTGCGGACTACTTCTTTTCGAGCCTGCCGCGCAGTGCGGTATCCGCCATCCTGATCAACGCCCTGCCGTTCGATCGCCAGGTGAAAGGCGCCGAAAGCCTGACCGTGTGCTCCGAGTTGCTGCGCAACGACGGCAATGTGCTGATCATCTTCCCGGAGGGCACGCGTACGACCAGCGGCGAGATGGGACGCTTCCGCTCCGGCATCGGGCGGCTCGTGGCTGGTACCGACCTCCCGGTCGTGCCCTGCCATCTTGCCGGTGGCGTTCGAGCGTGGCCCAAGGGCAAGTTCCTGCCGCGTCCGCGCAAGCTAAGCCTGCGTATCGGCGCGCCGCGCCGATACGGCAATCTCGACAAATCGTCTGACGGCGTCAGGGAAGTCTGCGCAGACCTGCATGACGCGGTATCGCGCCTGGGGAGCAACAGCTCATGACGATTTACGATCTCAAGCCCGCCTTCCAGAACCTGCTGCGTCCTGCCTGTCGTGGACTCGTGCGTGCCGGCGTAACGGCAAACCAGGTCACGATCGCCGCCATGTTGCTGTCCGTCGTGGTCGGATCCGTGTTTGCCCTGAACCCGGCCCGGTCCTGGGCCGCCCTGCTGATCCCGGTCTGGTTGTTCCTGCGCATGGCTCTGAACGCAATCGACGGCATGATGGCCCGCGAGCACGACATGCAGAGTCCGCTCGGCGGGTTCCTGAACGAACTGACCGATGTCATCTCGGATGCGGTGCTGTACCTGCCGTTCGCCCTCGTCGCCGGCGTTTCCGGTGAACTCGTCATTGCGATCGTATTCGCCGCCCTGTTGGTTGAAATGACGGGCGTCGTTGCCGTGCAGATCGGCGCCAGCCGGCGCTACGATGGGCCGATGGGCAAGAGCGACCGCGCGTTCGTCTTCGGGTTGCTCGGCTTGCTGATCGGTCTCGGCGTTGATGTTACGTCCTGGGTCAACCCGGCACTCGGTATTGTTGCAATCCTGAGCGTGTTGACCATTATTAACCGGGTTCGTGGTGGGCTTGGCGAACTCTCCTGAGCCGGCACGAGCGAAATGGCTGAACGGACTTGCGGTCGGCTGGGGCGCCGCAGAGGCAACGCTGTTCTTCATCGTGCCAGACGTCCTGTTGAGTCGTATCGCGCTGCAGGACTGCCGTCAGGCCCTGCGGGCGTGCGTGTGGGCGCTGGGTGGCGCTCTTGCAGGTGGCGTGCTGATCTGGTGCCTGGGCAACGCAAACCCTGACCCCGTCCGGGAGGTTTTCGCGCAAATCCCTGCCGTCAGTCCCCAGATGATGGATCGTGTGCGGGGCCAGCTGATCGACCTCGGTCCGTGGGCCGTGTTTGTCGGACCCCTGACAGGGACCCCTTACAAACTCTACGCGCTCGAGGCGGCCGGAACAGGAATAGGCCTGGTCAGTTTTTTCCTGGTGAGCCTGCCAGCCCGCATGCTGCGGTTCGTTCTCGTCGTCTTGCTGACGCACTGGCTGGCGGCTGCGCTCCGGCGGACTGCCGGACCCGGCATGCTACGGATTCTGCACGCCGTCGCCTGGCTCTCTTTTTACGCGTGGTATTTCTACGTGATGTCCGGCCCCGAGGGTCCGGCGTAGCTACCTACTCCGCGAGCAATTCACGCAAGTGTTCGTGAAACGCCGCGCCCGTGTCCGGATGCTCGAGGCCGTAAGCCACGGTCGCCTTCAGGTAACCGAGCTTGCTGCCACAGTCGAAGCGCTTGCCCTCGAATGAGTAAGCATAGACGGGCGCGTCTTCCAGCAGGTCCGCGATGGCATCGGTAAGCTGAATCTCGCCGCCGGCACCGCGCCCTGTTGTCTCCAGCTTGTCGAACACCTCCGGCGCCAGCAGGTAGCGGCCGACAACCGCAGAATTGGACGGCGCATCTTCAGGGGCCGGCTTCTCGACAATCTGGTTTACGCGCCCCGACTCATCGACCGCGACGATACCGTAACTCGACGTGTCCTCCTGCGGCACGGTCTCCACGGCAACCACGCTGCCGCCGTGGCGCTCGTGCTCAGCCGCCATCTGTGTCAGGCAAGGCAACTCGCTCGCAATCAGGTCATCGGCGAGGTGGACAAAGAAAGGCTCGTCGCCGACCGCGGCACGCGCGCACAGCACGGCATGGCCAAGGCCCAGGGGTTCACCCTGGCGGATGTAGATGCAGGAAACCCCTTTCGGCACGATGCGGCGGATTGACTCGAGAAGCTCTTGCTTGCCGCTGGCCTCGAGCGCGGACTCCAGTTCCGGGTCGCTGTCGAAGTGGTCCTCGATCGCGCGCTTCGACGCGCCGGTGATGAAAATCAGCTTTGTCGCTCCCGCATCGATGGCTTCCTCTACCGCATACTGAATGAGCGGCTTGTCCACGATGGGAAGCATTTCCTTCGGGCTCGCCTTGGTTGCGGGGAGAAAACGCGTTCCGCGTCCCGCAACCGGGAAGACCGCTGACTTGACCGTCTGCGCCACTGCTGTGCTCCTGCACGATATCCGGAGCGCGCATGATAGCCAATAAGAAACGCCAGCGTCATGATGAAAATCACGATCGCTGGCGCTTGTAGAATTACCGGTCCGGACTACTTCTTTTTCGGCGCGGCAACCCGGATATTGTCCCGGTTGATTTCGACCGTGCGCTCGCCGATGCCCTTGACCAGCGACAGATCCTCGGCGGTCTTGAATGGGCCGTATTTCTTGCGGTACTCGACGATCGCCCTGGCCTTCGCAAGGCCCACACCGTCCAGTTCGGCAGAAAGCGTCTCGGCATCAGCCGAGTTGATGTCGACCGGGCCGGCAAATGCCAGCAACGGCAGGCAGGCCATCGCGATAACAAGCAGTTTCAGGTAGGTCTTCATTCCAAGCTCCTTTTGACGTGAAAACGTCACAGCAGCTTAATGCGACCGGTCGGGGCAAGCGGCCCTCTAAACTCGGGAAAGCAGGCGGATTCGCTGTCGCGCGCCGGCTATCGATTCGTGATGGAGTGTTGCAGCACCGTGTCGAACTGCACGCGCGATGCCGGGCGCTGGGTTTCCCAGTTCCGGCAGCTCGGGCACTGCCACAACAGGCGCTGGCTCGAGAAGCCGCACTCCTGGCACTGGTAGCGCGGAGTTGCGCTTGCCAGCTTCGACAGCGCGCTGCGCACTTTGCTCAAGGCTGCGTCGTGCGCTTCGTCACTCGCGTCGGCGAACTGGTGCACATCCACGAACTGCGCCAGGGTGGGTTCTTCGAGCATGTACTGCTCGACGCACTGGTCGATGATCGGGATACCGCCGATGTCATTGACGATGGCTGTGTAGGCGACGAGCGCACTCATGTCCGGATCATCCTTGAGCATCGTTTGCAAGGCTCTGTCCAGCCCATCCAGGGAGCCCTCTTGCTCGTACGTTGCGACGATCTCGGGGAGAGCCTCCGCGATCAGGTAGGTGTGCTCATCCATGATCCGGTGATACAGCCGCAGGGCTGTCTTGGTGTCGTCGGTTTCACGCGCGATGTGCGCTCGCACGAGTGCTCCGCGCATGGTCCGCGGCCTGCCCGCCTGCGCCTTCTTGACGTACTGCCGGGCGCTCGCGTAATCGTTCTCCGTCGCTGCCGCCTCGGCCAGCTCGCAATAGTAGTGGGCGATTTGCAGCGCCAGCGATCGGCCGCCCAAAGCCTCGAGGCGCTGGCCGGCATCGATGGCTTTCTCCCATTCTTTTTCCTGCTCGTAGATTCCGCAGAGGGCCTCGAGCGCCTGGACCTGGTAACGCGAGCCTTGCCCCAGCCGCGAGAACAGCTTCTCGGCGCGGTCCAGGAGCCCGGCGTGCAAATAATCTTTCGCCAGCGAGTACAACGCCTGGTCACGTTGCTCCGAGGCAAGGTCCGGGCGCGCGATGATGTTCTGGTGGATGCGGATGGCCCGATCGACTTCGCCGCGTCTCCGGAACAAGCTGCCGAGCGCGAAGTGGGTTTCGATCGTCTTGTCGTCAACCCGGACCATGGCCAGGAAATGCTCGAGCGCCTGGTCCGTCTGTTCGTTCAGCAGGAAATTGAGGCCTTTGAGGTAATCGATGTTGAGTGGCGGCGCCGCCTCTTCCTCGTCGCGCTCGCCGAAACGGCCCAGCGCCCAGCCGGCTGCCGCGAGCAGCAGGAACAGGCCAGCCAGCAGGAATGTGGATTCAGTCGGCATCGCTGAGCGGCAGGTTCCGCAGGCTGCTCACCTCGGATTCCGAGATGCGCAGCGACCGCCGCAGGTTGCGACGCTCATTGAACAGGCGAAACACAAACGCTGCCATGCAGAGCATGCCAAACAGCATACCGAGAACGAACGTTCCGGCCAGCGCCATGGAGATGGGATAGGTTCTCTTGAAGAAACCGAGGTCGAGTTCGACCTCGCCGGTGTTCAACGCGGTGAACGTGAACATCAGGACGAACAAAACGATGATCAGGATGACCAGGCCGGCACGTTTCAACAAGGGCTCACTCCTTCACGAGCTGCGGTAGGAGCGGCATCCGCCGCGACAGGCCTGATTTTAACTCTTAATCGGGAAATGGCGACTCGCGTTTACACGTTCGCGCAAGTCCTTGCCGGGCTTGAAATGCGGCACGTACTTGCCCGACAGGGCCACGGCTTCACCGGTCTTGGGATTGCGGCCGATACGCGGTGGCCGGAAATGCAGTGAGAAGCTGCCGAAGCCGCGAATCTCGATGCGCTGGCCCTTCGCCAGGGAATCACTCATCAGGTCGAGCAGGTGCTTGACCGCCAGTTCGACGTCCTTGGCCGGGAGGTGCTTTTGCTTGCGGGCGATAACTTCTATGAGTTCTGATTTGGTCATCTTGCGCTTCGCTTCTTCTTCTGCTGCCCGTAACCCACGGATAATACTAACAATATAGCCCAGACCATACGGTCTGGGCTACTGTTTTTACGTATTATTTGCTGCCGCCGGACATTTTTTCCTTGAGAAGCTCGCCGAGCGTGGTCCCAACCGGTGCAGCGCCCTGGTCGGACTTGTAGCTGCTGATAGCTTCCTGCTCGTCGTGCATCTCCTTGGCCTTGATCGACAGCGCAACCGTACGATTCTTGCGATCCACGTTGGTGAACTTGGCTTCGATCTCCTCGCCCACCTTGATCATCGTGCGCGCGTCCTCGACCCGTCCACGCGCCATCTCCGATGCGCGCAGCGATCCCAGGACACCATCGCCAAGGTCGATCGTGGCGGCGCGGGCATCCACTTCCGTGACCGTGCCTTTGACAATCGAGTTCTTGGGATGCTCTGCAAGCCATGCGGAGAACGGATCCTTCTCGAGCTGCTTGATGCCGA
>JASJCH010000068.1 GCA_030066075.1 Woeseiaceae bacterium | reverse complement strand
GGGTTGCGTTATACCGAACTAGTGTTATACTTCACTACAACACTAAATATGATTACAAACGCGGCAACTAGCATGAAAGCAACCACTCCACTGATCGCCGTACTGGCCCTGACCGGCATCGCAGTAATCCCCGGCTGCGGTACCGGCCAGGCCAGCGTCACCGACGCCGCCGAAGTGCGGGCGGCGACGCCTGTGCCCGTAGAGACGTCCGCCCCGGTGCGGGCGGACATCTTTGCGACCTACCACGCGACCTCGACGATTGAGTCCGACGTCGACGCGCCGGTACTGGCGCGAGTGGGTGGAGAAGTCGTCGAACTCCTCGTCGAGGAAGGTGACGTCGTTGCCGCGGGGCAGGTCCTCGCGCGTCTGGACGGCCAGCGCCTGCGCCTCGAAATGCTGTCCGCCAGGGCTGATCTCGAGCGTGTCAGCGGCGAGCTGGCGCGCTATGACGACCTGGCGGCGCGCGGCCTCGTCAGTGAAGCGATGTACGACGGCCTGAAGTACGACATGGATGCCCTGAAAGCGCGTTACGATCTCGCCCGGCTCAATTACGACTACTCGGCGATTCGCGCAACGATCGGCGGCGTCGTGACTGCGCGCGAGATCAAGCTCGGCGAACACATCACGGCCGACAGCGTGGCATTCCGTATTACCGATTCCAGCGAGCTGATCGCCTACTTGCAGATTCCGCAGGCGGAGCTGGCGAAGTTCGCGACGGGCCATCGCGCCGACCTCGAGGTCGACTCGATGCCGGGCACCAGTTTCGGCGCCACGATCGCGCGAATCAGCCCGACGATCGATATTCGCAATGGCACGTTCCGGGCGACCGCCGTTATCGACAACGAGCAGGGCGATCTCGTGCCGGGCATGTTCGCCCGATTCACGGTTGCCTACGAGAAGCACGTCGATGCGCTGTTGATTCCACGCATCGCTGTCATCGAGGAAGACGATGAGGCAAGCGTCTACGTCGTCAGCGACGGCGCGGTCACCCGTCGCATCATCGAGGTCGGTATCGCCAGTGAGAACCACGTCGAAGTCCTGAGCGGTCTCGACGAGAACGAAGAAATCGTCGTCATTGGCCATTCGGGCCTGCGCGACGGCAGCAAGGTGCTGGCAAGCAGCAGGACCGTCGACAGCTTTACGGGCTGATCAGCCGCGCCGGCGTCTGGGGACGCCGGGTCCAGCGCGGATACACAAAGGGAGGATCCGATGTCGCTGAATCACCTGGTTCCAGCCGTTCTCGCTTGCGCGCTCATATTGGGCGCGTGCGCGCAGGAAGAGGCAGCGGAAGGCGAGGTCACAGAGACCGAAGAACAGGCGGAAGAAGCCGTAGCGGTGCCGGTTGAGGTCGAGGCGCCGATCCGCGGCGATATCTTCGCCGTCTATTCCGGCACGGCGCCCATCGAAGCATTTGCCGAGGCCGACGTCATCGCCAAAGTGGCGGGCGAGGTGCGCGAAATCCTCGTCGAGGAAGGTGACGACGTCGAGCAGGGCCAGGTACTGGCGCGCCTCGATGGCGACCGTCTGCGGCTGGAGCTCAACCAGTCCGCGGCCAACCTGCAGAAACTCAAACGTGACTACGAGCGCAACGTCGATCTCAAGGAAAAGGGCCTGATATCGACCGGCGATTTCGACAAGATTCGTTACGAGATGGAGGCGCTGGAAGCGTCTTATAACCTCGCGAAACTCGAACTGGACTACACGCAGATCCGCGCGCCGATCGACGGTGTCGTTTCGAATCGTTACGTGCGCATCGGTAACACCGTGTCGATCAACGACCCGGTGTTCGAGGTCACGAGCCTCGACCCGCTCGTCGCCTACCTGCACGTGCCCGAGCGCGAGTACCGCAATATCCGCAAGGGCCAGGTCGTCGGTATCGACATCGACGCCCTCGCGGGCCAGCGCATCATCGCCGAGGTAACGCGCGTCAGCCCCGTCGTCGACCCGAATACCGGTACGTTCAAGATCACGATCGAAATCAGGGACCAGCAGCGCCTGATCAAGCCGGGCATGTTCGGCCGTATCAATATCGTGTACGACCAGCACGTCAACGTGCTGCAGGTGCCGCGCAGCGCAATACTCGAGGACAGCGGGGCGACCAGCGTCTTCGTCGTCGAGGACGACAGGGCGATGCGCCGCGAGGTAGTCACTGGCTACAGCAATGCGGGCATGATCGAGGTCGTCGAGGGTCTCGAGGACGGCGATACGGTCATCACGGTCGGCCAGATCGGCCTCAAGGACGAAGCCCTCGTAACGATCATCAACGAAGTCGAAGCGGACCAGGTGAGCAACAATGCGCCGACTGATTGAGATTGCGACCGAACGTCGCGTCACGATCGTCATGTTCATGGTCGCGATCGTGCTGTTCGGCATGGTGTCGCTGTCGCGCCTGAAACTGAACCTGCTCCCCGACATCTCCTACCCTACGGTCACGATACGCACCGAGCTGACCGGCGCGGCCCCGGTCGAGGTCGAGAACCTGCTGACCAAACCGATCGAGGAAGCCGTTGGCGTGATCCGCAACGTTCGCCTCGTGCGGTCGGTGTCGCGGTCCGGGCAATCGGACGTCACTCTAGAGTTCCTGTGGGGAACAGACATGGACATCGCAGGAGTCGATGTCCGTGAGAAGCTCGATATCCTGACCCTGCCGCTCGAGGCCAGCCGCCCGCTGCTGCTGCGGTTTGACCCGTCTTCGGAACCCATCATGCGGCTCGCACTGCTGTACCAGGAGGGCGCCGGCCCGGAGTCGGCCGAGGCCGGGCTGAAGTCCCTGCGCCGACTCGCGGAGGACCGCATCAAGACCGACCTCGAAGCCGAGGAAGGCACGGCAGCCGTCAAGGTTAGCGGCGGCCTCGAAGATGAAATCGAGATCCGCGTCGACCAGCAGAAGCTCTCGCAACTCGGTATCAGCATCGATCAGATCGCTGCCCGCATTCGCGCCGAGAACGTCAACCTGTCGGGCGGCCGGCTCGAGGAAGGCAACCAGCGCTTCCTCGTGCGTACGCTCAACGAGTTCCAGACAATCGACGAGATGCGTGACGCAATCGTTGCCTACGTCGCGAACCGGCCGGTTTACCTGCGCGACGTGGCATCGGTGACGCGCGGTTACAAGGACCGTGAGGCGATCACGCGCGTGCGCGGCCGCGAGTCTGTCGAACTCGCGGTCTACAAGGAAGGCGACGCCAATACCGTGCAGGTCGCCAATCGCATTGCGGCGCGCCTGCAGGGCGTCAATGAGTCGTTACCGGATGACATGGAGCTCGTGACGGTTTACGACCAGTCGCAGTTCATATCTTCGTCTGTCAACGACGTGAAAAGCGCCGCCATACTCGGTGGCATTATCGCGATCATCGTCCTGTACGGTTTCCTGCGCGATTCGCGAGCGACCACGATCACCGGCATAGCCATACCGGTGTCCGTCATCGGTACGTTCCTGCTGATGTACCTCAACGACGTCTCGCTGAACATCATGTCGCTCGGCGGCATCGCGCTCGCGGTCGGCATGCTCGTCGATAACTCGATCGTGGTGCTGGAGAACATCGTCCGCAAGAAGGAACAGGGCGAAAGCATCATGGACGCGGCGCGTAACGGCACGACCGAGGTCGCGAGCGCCGTCGTCGCCGCCACGCTGACGACGATCGCCGTGTTCTTCCCGATGGTCTTCATTTCCGGCATCGCCGGCCAGTTGTTCCGGGACCAGGCGCTCACGGTGACATTTGCCCTGGTGTTCTCCCTGATTGTCGCTCTGACCCTGATCCCGATGCTGTCCTCGCTGGGCGGCAGCAAGCGCTACGAGACCGACATCGAGACCGCGCCGCCGAGCTGGTTCACGCGCGGCTTCGCCTTTGTCGTGCGGCTCTTCGGCTATGCATTCACCGCCGTCCGCTGGCTGTTCTGGGCTATCTTGTGGGTGCCTAGCTGGCTGCTGCAGCGGCTTTATGCCCTGGTCGCCGCCGTCTACCCGGCGCTGCTTCGCTGGTCCCTGGGACATCGGCCCGCCGTCCTCGCCGCCGCCGTGCTGATCTTCGTGGGTACGATGTCGCTGATACCGCGACTCGGCACCGAGCTGATTCCGCAGTTATCGCAGGGCGAGTTCAACGTCGACCTGCGGCTGGTACCCGGTGCGCCGCTCGCCGAAACCGATCGCGCCATCCAGGCTACGCAGCGCGTGGCGGCTGACCTGGACGCCATCGCACTCGACTACTCGGTGGCGGGCACCGGCAACCGCCTCGACGCCAACCCGGTTGACGCCGGCGACAACACGGGCACGCTGAGCATTGCGCTGCAGCCCGGCTCCGGTCGCGAGGCCGAGAACGCGGTGATGGACGCGATGCGCGCCGAGTTGGCGCGCCTGCCCGGGGTCCAGTACGAGTTCAGCCGGCCCGCGCTGATGTCGTTTGCCAGCCCGCTGCAGATCGAGATCTCGGGCTACGACCTCGAGGCGCTGGGACGTGTCAGCGCGATGGTGGTGCAGGAGATGTCGGCCTCGGATCGCTATACCGACATCAAGACGACCGTCGAGACCGGCAACCCCGAAATCCAGATCGTGTTCGACCAGGAGCGCGCCGCAAAACTCGGGCTCGCCGTTCGTGACATCGCCAACCGCGTCGTCGCTAACGTGCGCGGCGAGCTGGCGACACGCTATACCTGGCGCGACAAGAAGATCGATGTGCTCGTGCGCAGCGTCGACACGCGCCAGTCCAGCGTCGAGGAGATTCGCCGGCTGATCGTCAATCCCGAGTCCGATCGCCCCGTGTCGCTGGATGCCGTCGCGGACGTGACGATTGCGCAGGGGCCGGCCGAGATCCGGCGCGTCGCCCAGGAGCGCGTCGCGATCATCACGGCGAACCTCGCCTACGGCGATCTCGGCGCGGCCGCGGCCGACGCGGGTTCGATTATCGCCCGAACGCCGATGCCCGAGGGCGTGAGCGCGATGGTCTCGGGCCAGAGCGAGGAAATGCAGGAGTCGTTTCTCTCAATGCAGTTCGCGCTGGCCCTGGCCATCTTCCTCGTTTACCTCGTGATGGCGTCGCAGTTCGAGTCGCTGATTCACCCGTTCGTTATCCTGTTCACGATCCCGCTGGCCCTGGTCGGCGCCGTGCTGGCTTTGTTCATTACGGGCACGACCATCAACATCGTGGCGCTCATCGGCGTCATCATGCTCGCTGGCATCGTGGTCAATAACGCGATCGTGCTCGTCGACCTGATCAACCAGTTGCGCGCCCAGGGCATGCAGAGACTCGAAGCCATCATGGAGGCCGGAAGCGCGCGCCTGCGGCCGATCCTGATGACGTCGCTGACCACGGCGCTCGGCCTGTTGCCAATGGCGGTCGGCTTCGGCGAGGGCGCCGAGGTGCGTGCGCCGATGGCCATCACGGTGATCGGCGGTCTCCTCGTATCGACCTTCCTGACGCTGGTCGTCATCCCGGTGGTCTACTCGCTGATGGACCGCCGCGCGTGAAACACACCGAGTTCGCATTGCGGAGGCCGGTCACGACCGTCGTGACCTTCGTGGCGCTCGCACTGGTCGGACTCATCGCATCGCGCCTGCTGCCGCTCGAGAAATTCCCGGACATCGAGTTCCCGGGAATCTTCATCCAGATCCCCTACCCCGGTTCGACGCCGGAAGAGGTCGAGCGGCTGATCACCCGTCCTGTCGAGGAGGCGCTGGCCACGCTGTCGGGCGTCGAACGGATGTTCTCGAGCTCCGACGAAGGACAAGCGCAGATATTCCTGCAGTTCGGCTGGGACCACAGCATGGGCGCCAAGGGCATCGAGGCGCGCGCCAAGGTAGACAGCATCCGCCACCAGCTGCCGGACGACATCCGCCGCATCTTCATCTTCACGGGTTCACTGGGCGACCAGCCCATACTGCAGCTGCGCATTTCGTCAGAGCGCGACCTTTCCGATAGCTACGACCTGCTGGACCGGCTGCTGAAGCGCCGGCTCGAGCGTATCGAAGGTGTGTCGCAGGTGCAGTTGCAGGGCGTGGATCCCAGGGAGATCCGAATCCTGTTGCGGCCGGACCGGCTGGCAAGCCACGGCGTGGACATCGCCGACCTGCGCGACCTGCTCGTCAACAGTAATTTCGCGGTGAGCGCCGGGCGCGTCACGGCCGGCGACCAGCGACTCAGCGTAAGGCCGCGTGGTGAATTCGAATCCGTCGAACAGATCCGCGACCTGACCGTCAACGATTCGGGCTTGCGCCTGCGCGACATCGCTGACGTCGATCTGCGCACGCCGGACCGCAACTACGGTCGGCATCTCGACCAGCAATACGCCATCGGCGTCGCTGTCAGCAAGAGCACCGGCGCCAATCTCGTCGACGTGACCGATCGCGTACTGGCGGAGGTCGAGGAGATCGGCAGGCTGCCACAGATGCAGGGCATCAAGATCTTCTCTCTCGACAACCAGGGCGACAGCGTCAAGGACTCGTTGTCCGACCTGCTGAATGCGGGGCTTTTCGGCGGGCTGCTCGCTATCGTCGTCCTGTATTTCTTCCTGCGCCAGGCGTCGACGACGCTGATCGTGACGGCCTCGGTGCCGTTCTCATTGCTGATCACGCTCGGCGCCATGTACTTCTTCGGCCTGTCGCTGAATATCCTGTCGATGATGGGCCTGATGCTCGCCGTCGGCATGCTCGTCGACAACGCGGTGGTCATTACCGAGAGCATCTTTCGGGAGCGCTCCGAGACCGATCTCAGTCCGCGCGAAGCAACGCTAAAGGGAGTACGCGAGGTCGGCATAGCGGTAATCGCCGGCACGATGACGACCATCATCGTCTTCGCCCCGATCATCTTCGGCACCAAGGCCGACATCATGGTTTTCCTGACGCACGTGGCGATCACCATCATCGTCGCACTGCTCGCCTCGCTGTTGATAGCCCAGACGCTCGTGCCGATGCTCGCGGAGCGCGTCAAGGTGCCGCCGCGACCGAAACCGAGCGGCATGATGATGCGCCTGACGCGACGCTACGAGCGCGGGCTCGGCTGGATTGTTGCCCATCCCTGGTGGGCCGCGCTGGGCATCTTGCTGACCTGTGTCGTTGGCATCCTGCCGCTGGCCCTGCAGCTCGTGAAGTTCGATGCGTTCCCGCAGGATGTCGGTCGGCGGCTGTTCATGCCTTACCACATCGAGGGCCAGCATTCGCTGGAGAGCATGGAAGCCGCCGTCGACACGATCGAGAACTACCTCTACTCACGGCAGGAAGAGTTCAATATCCGTAGCGTCTACAGCTACTACGACCTCGAACGTGCCGAGTCGACGCTGCTGCTGACGGACGAGGACGACGCCACGCTGTCGACGAAAGAGATCATCGAGCGCATCGAGGCCGACCTCCCGGCGCTCGCCATCGGCAAGCCCAGCTTCGAGTTCGACCAGCAGGGAGGCGGTGAGGGATTCAGCATCCAGATTTCCGGCGACTCAACAACCGTGCTCAACGAGCTGGGTGACGAGATTGCGCGTGCGCTATCGGGCGTAGAAGGTCTCAAGGACGTGCGGTCGGATGCCGAGAGCGGGGACAAGGAAGTGCGCGTCATCATTGACCGCGCCCGGACTGCCGCAGCCGGATTGACCACGGCCGACGTTGCAATGTACATAGCAACGGCCATGCGTGGCGAGAACCTGCGGGAGTTTCGCGGCGAATCCGGCGAGGTCGCCGTACGGTTGGCTTTTCGTGACGACGAGAAGCAGTCCCTCGATCAACTCGGCCTGTTGTCCATCTTCAAACCGGACGGCTCGCGCATTACGCTGGACAGCATCGCGGACTTCGAAGTCGCCCAGTCGCCCGATACCATTCGGCGAATGGACCGGCAGACTTCGGTCGTCCTGTCCGGCAACCTCGACGACGAGACCAGCCTCGAGGATGTCCAGCCGAGTGTCGAGGACCTGATGTCGCAGATCGAGCTGCCGCCGGGCTACAGCTGGAAGTTCGGTCGCGGCTTCGAGCGCCAGGACGAAACGCAGCAGATGATGGCGCAGAACATCCTGCTCGGCATCGCCTGCATCTTCCTCGTGATGGCCGCACTGTTCGAGTCGATGCTGTTCCCACTGGCGATCATTCTCGGCTCGATCGCGTTTTCGGTATTTGGCGTGTTTATCTTCTTTGCGATCACGGGAACGACTTTCTCGTTCATGGCATCCATCGGCATCATGATCCTGATCGGCGTGGTGGTGAACAACGGCATCGTTCTCGTTGATCACATCAACAACCTGCGGCTGCGCGGTCTGCCGCGCAACAAGGCGATCGTGGAAGCCGGCCGCGACCGCCTGCGGCCGATCCTGATGACCGTTGCGACGACGATCGTGGGTCTGGCCCCGCTCGCGGTCAGCACGACGCAGGTCGGGGGAGACGGGCCGCCGTATTACCCGATGGCTCGCGCCATCATTGGCGGCCTCGCGTTCTCCACGGTCGTGTCGCTGCTGGTCGTGCCGGCCCTGTACATCTACTTTGACAATCTCTCGGGCTGGGGCCGCAAAGTCATGCGGATCGCGCGGCACGGTACTTCGCAAGCGCAGCCAGCGAAAGAAGCAGCATAAACGCCAGCGACACCGAGCCGCCGCCACCGCGATTCACGACGATCACATCGGTCGTGTCAGCGACATCCCTTCCCGCATCCTCGAGCGGCAGGAACGCGAGTTCCGGCGTATCTTCCGGGCCGAACCAGGCCAGGAACGAATGGTCCCAGGCGTCGAACAGCTCAATCAGCAGGTCATAGCTCCCGGCCGGGTAACCCGACAGCAGCTCGGTGACGATGACGTAGTCATCCTCGCTGCTGGAGCCGACCAGCGTGAAGTTATCGGTTACGGCGTACTCGTTCCACGGACCACCGTCGAGGCTGAGGTAAACGATGGCATACACCTCGGCGAACGCATAGTAAGTATCCGCGTCGAAATAAAGATCGACCCCGTGAAAGTAGCCGTCGCGATCGTGGTCGTTGAAGAGCTCGACGTCGGCCGTGTAGAACCAGAAGTCTACGTTTGCAGACTGCGCGTCCGGGCCGTCCGGATTCAGAGCCGTCGCTGCTCGCTTGCGGGCCTCGCGGCGCGCATCGGTACGCAGCGCATCATACTCATCCGTTCGATAACGCAGCGCATTTGCATTGCGCTCGGCGCCAGTGCCCTGGGCGGTTGACGACAGCCGCTTCTCGTCGGCGGTTTCCTGGGCCATCGCACCCAGCGACAGCGCCAGGAGTCCTGCCACCAGGAATACCCAGGATGCAAACCTGGAGCGACTGACAGACAGTGCATAGGTAATCATCGTATTTCCTCTCGTCGTTCATCCTGATTCCATTTAAGTGCGCGCACTCTGAATAGGCGCTGAATCCGTAGGCAACAAGCAGGCGAAGTGCGATGATGTTCAGCTGTCGTTAAGTTTCGCGGCGTTTTTCCATGGTTTACGACAACCGTCAGGACTCGACGGCGGGAGCGGTCGGCTACATGTTGCTCGGGGTCTCGGGTGGCCTCGGGCTCGACATGTGCGCCAAGGCCTTGCTCGTCGACTATTCGCTCGAACAGTTCGTCTTCCTGCGCAGCCTGATTGGCGTCTCGATTTTCCTGCTAATCGCGAAGCAGTTCGGCGGATACCGTAGCCTGGTTACCGCCAGGTGGCGCTGGCACCTGCTGCGGACATTCCTGTCGACGTGCACCATGTTCGCGTTCTTCTACGGCCTGGCGCGCATGCCACTCGTCGACGCGTTGACGCTCGGATTCACGGCGCCGCTGATGGTCACGGCCCTGTCCGTACCGTTTCTCGGCGAGCACGTCGGCTGGCGCCGGTGGACCGCCGTTGTCGCCGGTTTCGCAGGCGTACTGATCATTCTGCGGCCCGGCGCGACCGAAATCTCGTTTGCATCCATCGCGGTGCTCTTTGCCGCCTTTACGTACGCCTGCATGGCGATCACATCTCGCATGCTGGCGGCTACCGAGTCGAGTTACGCCTTGTCTGTATACGTTGTCGCGGGCCCGATGATCGTTTCATCGACGATGCTTGGTGGCGGCAACTGGCAGGCGCCGGATGCCCCGGGCTGGGTGCTCTTCGGACTCGCGGGCGCCAGTTCGGTTATCACCTGGGTCGGCATTATCGGCGCGTATCGCCGGGCCTCGCCCGCACTGCTCGCGCCATTCGAATACACGGCGCTGATCGGCGGCGCGATCGCAGGCTACCTGATTTGGAGCGAAGTACCCGATCGATGGGTGCTGGTCGGCGCGATGGTGATCATCGCGTCCGGCCTGTTCGTCGTTCACCGTGAGATCGGCGGCGCGATCTCCAGGAAGTGGCTCAGTTTGCGGCCCCGGCGGTAAGACCGGCAATCTCGGCCGGTGTCACCTCGAGCGCCTCGGCAACGCTGTTGAAAAAGTCGATCTCGAGCACGCTGACTTCCTGGTCGCTGCGGAACACGTCGGCAAGGGCGTGAACCGTGTCGACCCTGTCCTTGTTGTGCATACGATCGCGCACGCTGCGCAGGTACTTGACCAGCGACGCCTCGGCGTAGAGCTCGGCGCGCGCCGCAATGCGAATGTCACCGGCACTGAAGTCTTCGCCCGTGTGATCCTTGAGAATCTCGCGAATACGATCAACTTCGACATTCTGGATGTTGATGTCCGCATCCGCCGCGCGTGACAAGGTCATGCACAGGACTTCCTTGTACAGGTCGTGACGTTCCTCTTCACTGACGTCAGAACCGCCGAAGATTTTCAATACACTCTTAAGATCTGCGATTGCCATTCTGTTCTCACCGTTAGTTATTGTGTCAGCGCGTGATTCGCGGCCGAGGCAAGTACCGGAGTATACACGGCTGGTTTTGCGAGGCCAGTCACCGGCCGAGCTGGGTATCATAACGCATGAAATGCAGCTTTTATACTATTGTTTTTAGTCGAAAATTTCCTTGGCATCAGCAGTGTTTTTTCGGATACTGGCGCCGGGCAAACTACTGAAAAGGAGGTGATCCATGTCTAGTGAGATATCAAGGGGTTTGAGAAAGCCGTTGGGTCTTGTGCGGATATTGGAGCAACCTTCGCACTGCATCTGAAAACGACTTCCAATCCGAATCTCACGAAAGGCCGCTCTCGAGCGGCCTTTCTTATAATAGAGAAAGGCTGCCCGCAGGCAGCCTTTTTCTTTTTTACCCTGGTGCTCTTCGAGCTAGCCGTCGTCTTCAGGCATCTGCCGAACGCTGACACCCGAGTACACGCGCGTGCTGTCGCAGTCCAGCAGACCACCCCAGATCTCCTCGTTCTTGCGCCAGTGACCTGCGGCCATCAGCTGGAAGTTGCCGCCGAGCGCCGTGTAATTCGGCGTCGAGCCCACAAACTTGAAGTCGTAGTCGGCATCAGC
>JASJCH010000001.1 GCA_030066075.1 Woeseiaceae bacterium | reverse complement strand
GTGCTGCCGACCGAGTAGTTGATGATGTCGACGCCGTCGGCGACGGCGTCGTCGATCGCGTTGGCCAGGTCCGAGGTGTTGCAGCTCGCCCGCAGGTCGCCGGGTCGCAACCAGCAGGCCTTGTAGACGGCAACGCGTGCGCGGGGGGCAATGCCCTGCACCCGGCCTATGAAGCGGCCGAAGATCGACGCTTTGACCTTGTTGCCGGCCGCCGTGGTTGCGGTATGGGTGCCATGACCGTCCACGTCACGCACCGACCGAATCTCGCCCTCGTCGATCGGCCCGGATGCGTCGGCGCCTTCGATGAACCAGCGCGCGCCGATCAGCTTGTTGTTGCAATCGGTTTCCTCGAACTGGTCGCCCGCAACGCAAGCGCCGTTCCAGCCCTCGAGCGGTTCGTACAGAATCTTGTCGTCGCGCTTCTTGAAGCGGCGACACAACCAGCGCCCGAGCAGCGAGTTCTCGGCCCAACTGCCCTCGCAAAGACTCGGACGGTCGGCCGGCTCGGTGTCTTTGAGCGCCGGGTGTCCCGGCGCGATGCCGCTGTCGATGATGCCGATGACGATGTCCTCGCCGTCGAGCCCGGCAGCGCCGCGCAGGCCTTCGGTGCGATTGAAGAGATCGAGGAATTCCAGGCTGTAGTTCGTCGAGAGCGGCCGGATCTCGTCTTCCCAGACGTGCAGCACTTCCGGCAGGCTCGCGAGCTTGTGCGCCTGGGCCGGGTGCATTTTCGCGGCAAAACCGTTGAGCCCGAAACGGTAACGGTAAATCAGCTCGGAGTCGGCCGCGGCGCGGGCGATGACCCGGTCCTGCGCCTCCTGGAGCCGTGCGGTGTAGCCCTGGATAGCGGCGCTCGACTGGTCGAGGCGTACGCGGGGCGCGGTCGTGGCGCCAGGCTGGGCGGCCTGGAGCTGCGCCGCGTGATACTGGGCGGCCGACGGCATCGCGAGCTGCACGATGTAGACCTTGCGAACGTTCTCGTCCTCGCTTCCCGCCAGGCGAATGCCGCCCAGGCTGCCGGCATCACGCAACTCGGATTCGTACTGCGCGGCCGACACGGCCGGCAGCAGGAGGGCGAGAATTAACAGGCGGCGCAGCATCGGTTATTCGTCTTTGTAACCGGTCATCTCGTCGGGCGTGAATGACACACCCAGACTCTGCGCGATGCGATTCACGAAGTTGAAGTACGCGGTGACCAGTGCCACGTCGAGGATGTCCTTGTCGTCGAGACCCACGGCGCGCAGTTCGCCGAGATCGCTTTCGGTCATGGCCGCCGGCGCCGAGGTCAGCTTCTCGGCATACCGCACGATGTTGGACAGGCGCGGTTCGAGCGTCTCCAGGCCGTCGGCAGACAGCAGCATCTCGAGGGTTTCGTCGTCCTTGATGTGGCGGCGCAGCGCTTCCGCATGGTGATTGACGCAATAGGCGCAATCGTTGGTCGCCGATACGACGACGCCGACGGCCTCGCGTTCGGCGCGGGACAGGCCCGACTGGCCGAACATGACCGTCATGTAAAGGTCGAGATGGTTCTGCATCGCCTCGGGGTTGAGGCTGTGAACCTTGAGAATATTGGAAACCTTGCCGCGCTTCGCTACCAGCTCGGCATAAATCTCTTCCAGTTGTCCGTCTGCTTCCGCAGCGTCGACTTCGTCAATCCAGGACATCGTTCCTCGCCACCGCTGTCCGGGCGGCTACGTTGACGGATTCGCTCGCATTGTGCTCGACGAACTCGAAACCTGCGTCGCTCTCGCCGAACACGAAGACCCGGCAATCGCCCTTGCCTTCGGGCAACGACCAGGTCTTGCCCGCTGCAACGGGCCCTTCGAGACGATCCCTCTCGCACCGCACTTCGAATCGTTCGACGTTACCACTCAGGGCGTCAAAAGAGAACGTTCGACGTGCGGGAACGTAAGACCATAGCGCTACGCCGTCAGAGGAACTGTCCGGGCGATAGAGCCTGGCGCGAGCGACGAGCGGCTCGTCAGCCGCAAGCTGCTGCTCGAGCCGGGCGGCGCCTTCGGCCAGCTCGTCCATTAGCGGCTCGCTGCCCGGCACGCTTTTCAGGCGGTCGAGGGACCGCCTGGCCGCGGCGTACTGGCCGAGTTCCATCTCCAGCTTGAACAGGTTTTTCAGCAGATCGCGCAGACCCCTGTCGTTCAGCGCGTTGCGGTTACCGACGCCGAGCGCGCGCCGATAGCCCTCGAGTTTGCCCAACGGGTCGCCTTCCGCGCCCGCGAGCCGCCCAGCCATCAGCCACAGCATCGTGGACTCATAGAGGTTCCAGCCGCCCAGCGCGAAAATGGCGTCGACGCGTTCGCGCGCGTCCTCGTCCTGCTCCAGCGCCAGGCTCTCCATGACGGACTGCGTGCGACGCATGAAATTGGAGGTCGCCCGGTCACGCCCGCCGAACATCTCGAAGCGAACGGTGGTGATGTTGTTGGCGCGTTCCTCGCCCGGCGGCTCGAATCGCCAGTCCGGCATGCGATCGATGACCGCGGCCTCGAATACCGCACCGCCGACCGAATCGATCACGATCGGGCTGACAGCCTTACCGTCGGGCGTGATCACGTAGTTGACGCGCACCCAGCCCTCCTGGCCCGGGCGCACCCTGGAGGGGTAGGCCGGGTAAGGCTGCTCGACCGGTTCCGATCCGACGGCCGTGTTCTGGATCTTGAATTCGTACTTCTGGGCGGCCGCCGGTGTGGCGTCGACCATTGCCGCGAGCACCAGGACAACGCCAGCGATGTGGCGAATATTCATTGTCCTTCTCTGTTCAGCCAATCCCGCGGCCGCAGGAATTCGCGGTAGAGCAGGTCTTCGGGTGAGCCCGGCTCCGGTTTCCAGTCGTACTTCCAGGTAACGAGCGGCGGCAGCGACATCAGAATGGACTCGGTCCGCCCCCCGGACTGCAGGCCGAAAATCGTGCCGCGATCGTAAATCAGGTTGAATTCGACGTAGCGCCCGCGCCGGTATAGCTGGAACTGCCGTTGCCGATCCCCGAACGGATGGTCCTTGCGTTTCCTCACGATCGGCCGGTAGGCGGGCAGAAAGCTGTCGCCCGCCGACTGCAGGAACTCGAAGCTGCGCTCGAAACCGGCCTCGTTAACGTCGTCGAAGAACAGACCGCCAACGCCGCGCGTCTCGCCGCGGTGCTTTAAATAGAAATACTCGTCGCACCAGGCCTTGTAGCGGTCGTAGAGATCGTCGCCGAAGTCTGCGCACGCCGACCGGGCGACCTCGTGCCAGTGGATGACGTCTTCCTCGAAGGGATAGTAAGGCGTCAGGTCGAAGCCGCCGCCGAACCACCACACGGGATCAACGTCACCTGCCGTGAAGAAGCGGAAATTGGCGTGCGTCGTCGGCACGTACGGGTTCTGCGGATGGATGACGAGGGAGACGCCGACGGCCTGGAAGCCGCTGCCCGCAAGATCGGGGCGGCCCTTGGTCGCCGATGGGGGCAACTGGTCGCCGAAGACGTGCGAGAAACCGACGCCGGCTTTCTCGAATATGGCGCCGTCGCTCATCACGCAGCTGAGACCGCCGCCACCGCCGGGTCGCTGCCAGGCGTCACGACGAAAGCTTGCGCGGCCGTCGAGGTCCTCGAGTTCGCTGACAATGCGGCTCTGCAGGGATTGCAGATAGGCTCTAACCTGGTCGAGTTCTTTCATGCGCTGCGCGGCCGCCAATATTATCGCGGCCGGTTACCCGGCTTTTTTCTTGGTCTTTTTCTTGGTTTTCTTTTTCGCGGCCTTCTTTTTGGCGGCAGTCTTCTTCGCCGCGGTTTTCTTCTTGGCTGCCTTCTTCTTGCCGCGGCGCCCGCGAGCCGGTGCTGCGGCGAGCAGTTCCTTGCACTCCTCGAGCGTCAGCGACTTGGGCTCGCGATCTTTCGGTACGCGGGCGTTCTTGGTCTTGTCCGTGATGTACGGGCCGTAGCGGCCGTTCAGCACCTGGATGCCGTCTTCCTCGAAGTCGAGAATCAGGCGTTCGGCGTCGGCCTTCTTTTTCTCGGCGATCAACTCGAGCGCGCGCGGCAGTTCGACCGTGTAAGGATCGTCTTCCTTCATCGAGACGTACTTGTCGCCGTAGCGGACATAGGGTCCGAAACGGCCAATGCTCGCGGATACGGGTTCACCTTCCGGCGTCTCGCCCAGCTTGCGCGGCAGCTTGAACAGTTCCAGCGCTTCCTCGAGGGTGACTTCGTTCATTTTCTGACCAGGCCGGAGCCCCGCGAACTTCGGTTTTTCCTCGTCGTCCTTGGTGCCGATTTGCACGAACGGGCCGTAGCGGCCCATGCGCACGGTGACCGGCTTGCCGCTTTTCGGATCGGTGCCGAGTTCGCGCGCCTGTGCGACCTGTTCGCGAGTGACCGACTCTTCCTTGTCGTCGCAGAGGTCTTTGAACGGGCGCCAGAAGTTATCCAGCAGTGGCACCCAATCTTTCTCACCGAGAGACACGGCGTCGAGATCGTCCTCGAGCCGCGCCGTGAAGTCGTAGTCGACGTACTGGGTAAAGTGGTCTGTCAGGAAGCCGTTGACGATGCGGCCGATGTCCGTCGGAATGAAGCGCTTGGCGTCCATCTCGACGTATTCGCGGTTCTTGAGCGTGGCGATGATGCTCGCGTACGTCGAAGGCCGGCCGATGCCGTACTCCTCGAGTGTCTTGACGAGGCTCGCCTCGGTGAAGCGCGGCGGCGGCTCGGTGAAGTGCTGCTCCGGGCGCAGCTCGTCGAGACTGATGACATCGCCCTCGGCGATCTCCGGCAGCAGCCGGTCGCCGTCGTCGTCCTTGTTGTCGTCCTGGCCTTCCTTGTAGACGGCCATGAAACCCGGTTCCACGAGGACCGAGCCGTTGGCGCGAAGGTGGTTACCGTCTTCGGCCGGGCCCGCCGCCAGGTCGATGGCGACCGTATCGAACACGGCCGGCACCATCTGGCAGGCCATCGTGCGTTTCCAGATCAGCGAATAGAGCTTGTACTGCTCCTCGTCGAGCGCATCCTTGAGCGACTCGGGCGTGCGCGCCACCGACGTCGGGCGGATGGCCTCGTGCGCCTCCTGGGCGTTCTTCGACTTGTTCTTGAACTCGCGCGGCTCGTCGGGGACGTTTTCCGCGCCGTAGCGCTCGGTGATGACTTCGCGAATCTCGTCGACGGCGACCGCCGCGAGTGTCACCGAGTCGGTACGCATGTACGAGATCAGGCCGACATTACCCTCGCCGGGCAACTCGATGCCTTCGTAGAGTCGCTGTGCGATGCGCATGGTCCACTGCGTGTTGAAGCCGAGCTTGCGCGAGGACTCCTGCTGCAGCGTCGAGGTCGTGAACGGCGCCGCCGGATTCCTGCGCCGCTGCCGTTTGTTGACGGTGATTGCGGTGAGCTTGCCGTCGGCCGCTGCGAGCAGCGTCTTTTCGACGTCGCGCGCCGCTGCCTCGTTCTCGAAGCTGAACTGTTCGACCTTGTCACCCTTGTAGCTGACGAGGCGCGACGCGAACGGCTGCTCGTCCTTGCTGACGTCCGCCTCGATCGTCCAGTACTCGCGCGCCTTGAACGCTTCGATGTCCTGTTCGCGCTCGACGATCATGCGCAGCGCCGGACTCTGCACGCGGCCCGCCGACAGGCCGCGCTGCACTTTCTTCCACAGCAACGGGGACAGGTTGAAACCGACCAGGTAGTCGAGCGCGCGGCGCGCCTGCTGTGCGCCGACGAGGTCTGACGACAGGTCGCGGGGGTTGTCGATCGCTTCCTTGACGGCGTCTTTCGTGATTTCGTGGAACACGACGCGATGCACAGCCTTGCTGTCGAGCGCCTTCTTTTCCTTGAGCAACTCGATCAGGTGCCAGGAGATGGCCTCGCCCTCGCGATCCGGGTCAGTAGCCAGGTACAGGGCTTCGGCTTTCTTGAGTGCGCGGATGATCGTGTTGACGTGTTTCTCGTTCTTCTCGATGACCTGGTACTTCATCGAGAAGTGGTTTTCCGGGTCTACCGCCCCGACCTTGGGCACGAGGTCGCGCACATGGCCGTAAGAGGCCAGGACATCGAAATCCTTGCCGAGGTACTTGCTGATCGTCTTGGCCTTGGCCGGCGACTCAACGATGACGAGATTCTTTGACATAGAGACTCTGGAAACAGACAACCGCGGACAGTGCCGCGGTTGAATACAATGGCAGACGCCGGCGTGTCAAGAAATACTGTAGGAGCGGCCCATGGCCGCGACCGCCTTAATGGATGGAACCCGTGCTCTCCTCGAACACCAGGTCTTCCATTCTTGCATACGCAAGTTCCTGCCCCGGCTGGCTGAATAGCACCATCAGGACGACCCACTTGATCTGCTCGACGTCGATATCGGTCGACTCCAGGGCCAGCAGGCGGTCGACGAGAATTTCGCGCTGCTGCGGAGGCAGTATGCCGATCTGCTCGAGATAGGCGATATATCCGCGGCAGGCCACATCCAGCCGTTCCTGTTCAAAGTCGTTATAGACGCGCAGGCCGTGGGAGGTCTGGGCGTGAAACGCGATGCTGTCCTGGTGGTCGGTCAGCCCGTCGAGCCAGTCGAGGGCGCGATCGATCTCGGAGTCGGAGAAGCCGGCGCGGGAGAGCTCATCGCGCAGTTCGTTCTGATCGGCTTCGGGTTCTTCGTCCGTGTCGACGTAGGTCTCAAACAGGTACATGAGTACGTCGAGTACATTTTCTTTCATTCCTGGAGCGGCTCCCTATCGTTCCTGATCCAGTAGTGTCGTCCGGTGTTCAATGGCCAAGAAGTGAGTAGCGACCACCGGAAAGTGATTCCACTTCTCCTTCCAGCTCCAGGATCAGAAGCATGGAGGAAACCTGGTCGATCGTCAAACCGGAGTTTGCAGCGAGTTCGTCGATGCCGATCGGGTCGAAGCCAATGAACTTGCGCAGGTGCGCGTAGTCGCCGTCGTCGTGTTCGGGCTTCTCGTGCTTCGTTGTTGATTCCAAAGAAGTTTGCAGCAGGTGGGACGACAGCGGCGCCAGTTCGGCGACGATGTCCTCCGCGGTTTCGACGAGCTTGGCGCCCTGGCGGATGAGCTTATGACAACCGCGCGACAGCGGATTATGGATAGACCCGGGGATGGCGAAGACTTCCCGGCCCTGCTCGCCGGCGAGGCGCGCCGTGATCAGCGAGCCGCTGCGGCGTGCGGCCTCGACGACCAGCGTGCCGAGACTCATGCCGCTGATCAGCCGGTTGCGCTGCGGGAACAGGGACCGCTCCGGGTGCGTGCCCAGCGGGAATTCGCTCACGAGTGCGCCCTGCGCGGCAATTTCATGCGCGAGCTCGTGATTCGAGGCGGGATACACGCGGTCGATGCCGTGCCCGAGGAATGCGATGGTCGCCGCGCCGGCATCCAGGGCGCCGCGGTGTGCAGCGGTATCGATGCCCTCGGCAAGGCCGCTGACAATGCAGAAGCCGGCGCCGCCGAGGTGGCGCGCAAATTCGAACGCGTTGCGCTTGCCGGCTTCCGTCGGGTTGCGGCTGCCGACGATGGCGAGCGCCGGCATGTGCAGGCACTCGACGTTGCCTTTCACATAGAGGCGCTCGGGCGCCCGGGGGATCTGCCGAAGCAATTCGGGAAAGTCGTCATCGTCGTTGACGATGATGCGATTGCCGGCCGACTGCAGCCATTCGTCGTCCATACACGGAGTCTAAAAAAAACGGCGCTCGAAAGCGCCGTCTTTATCTGATGTTGCTCCCCAGAATCAGGTCGGGTTGCGAACGTAGTCCTCGGTGTGGAGCGCCTGCGTGGCTTCCATGACCAGCCCGTACGAAATGCGATCGTAGGTCTTGAAGACCATGACGGTGCCTGCCTCCTCGTCCGGCAGTCGGACGTTACCGCCTTCGACCCGGTCACGAACAACCGGACCCTGCTTCCAGACCGTGAGTACGTCGCCGACGCCAAGGCCATTGTTCGAACCGCGGTTCATGACGACGACGTTGTACTGTCCGATCTGCGTAACACCGCCGACAACCGCGATGATCTGGCCGTCGATGTTGCTGGTCGGAGCTTTCGGGAAGAAGTTCAGCGGGATCTCGACCGAGGTCGGGATCAGGCGATCGCCCTGCTTGGCCTCCTGCTTCGAGGAGACGAGCGCCATGCTCGCCGGGTCGCCGCTCACGCGAATCGTGCCTTCGCCAATCTCGATTCCCTGGTAGCCGATGACGTTGTTGTTCTCGGGATCGACGAGCGGATCGCCGATCTTGACGATGTTGTAACGCTCGCCGGGCTGCGCGCTGGTGTTGCGAACGTAGACCGTGTTGCCCGCCGACGCGATCAGGTGGTCGCCCTTGGTGGCGACGAGGTACGGCAGACGGTCGACTTCGCTGCGCTCGATCACGACACCGCGGCTCAGGAACGCCGCAATCGAGTCATAGGAAACACTCGTGATGGCTTCAGTCAGCGGCGTAACGCGGGCCTCCGGGGACAGGCGGTAGGAGCCGGCCTGGCCGACGGTAACGCGCGGGGCGCCGTCGATGTAGACGAGCGCGAGTACGTCGCCGGGATAAATGAGGTGCGGATTCTCAACCTGGGGATTGACATACCAGATTTCGGGCCAATACCAGGGATCCTTGAGAAACGTCGCGGCGATATCCCAGAGGGTGTCGCCAACCTGAACGACATACTCATCGGGAGCGTCCTCTGCGAGGCGGGCGCTGCCTTGCGAGAAGGCGGTTAGCGTGCCCAGCGTCAGCGAAGCGATGAACGCAACCGCTATCATCCGGAGACGGTTATTCAGGTAATTTCTGCTGAGGGACATAGTTTCCTCGTGTTCCAGTCAAGGTCGGAGACCTGTGGCTTTTTGGCGTTGCTATAATATGTCGGTCCGGTGCCATCGAGACTGCTAATTACGTCACATTTCCGGCCCCGAGCACCCGTAAAAAGGTGGAATTTCTGGCGGCATTGTCTGTCATCTTATTCAATGAAGTCAAACATTTAGGTCACTTTTTAGGCAATTTACACGAGTTGCCGGCGCAATTATCGCAGGGAAATTATGGCAAAACTCAAGATTTTGGAATTCCCGGACCCCAGGCTCAGGAAGAAGGCCGTTCCGGTCGAAGTCGTCGACGATGATCTGCGCAAGCTCATCGACGACATGTTCGAGACGATGTACGCGGCGCCCGGTATCGGCCTGGCCGCGACCCAGGTCGACGTGCATCGCCGGCTGCTCGTCGCGGACGTCTCGCGCGACGGTAGCGAGCCCCATGCGCTGATCAACCCGGAGATCATCGAGAAAGATGGCGTCACGGTGACCGAGGAAGGTTGCCTGTCGGTGCCCGGGTACTACGAGGAAGTGAAGCGGGCGGAGCATATTCGTGTGCGCCACCTCGATCGCAATGGCGACCCGGTAGAAACGGAAGCCGAGGGCCTGCTTGCCGTGTGCATCCAGCACGAGATGGATCACCTCGACGGCAAACTGTTCGTGGACTACCTGTCCGAGGCGAAGCGCATGCGCATTCGCAAGAAGCTGGTCAAGGACCAGCGGCATCGCAGTGCGGAGGCCGTAGCGCTGTAGGAGCACCCCATGGGTGCGATCGCGGCCACGGGCCGCTCCTACGGCCCTGAACCATGTCCTCCCCCCGCATCATTTTCGCCGGCACGCCGGATTTCGCGCTGGCGTCGCTGCGGGCCCTCGTCGCGGCCGGCCACATTCCCTGCGCTGTCCTGACCCAGCCGGATCGCCCCGCGGGACGCGGCAAGCAAATGACCGCGAGCCCGGTGAAGCAATTCGGCCTTGAACAAGACCTGCCGGTGCTGCAGCCGGCAACGCTGCGCGACGACGAGCAGGTCGCCGCCCTTGCAGCACTGGAACCGGACCTCATGATCGTCGCGGCTTACGGCCTGATCCTGCCGCAGGCCGTGCTCGACGTGCCGCGCGCGGGCTGCCTCAATGTGCACGCCTCGCTGCTGCCGCGGTGGCGCGGCGCGGCCCCGATCCAGGCGGCGATCCTGGCCGGCGACGGGCAATCCGGAGTCTGCCTGATGGCGATGGAGGCCGGTCTCGACACCGGCCCGGTGTTCGCCTGCGAGTCGATCACGATCGGTGAGCGCGAAACCGCCGGCGAGTTGCACGATCGCCTGGCGCAGGCCGGCGGGGAACTACTGGTTCGTCATCTCGATGACATCGTCGCGGGCCGACTCGACAGCGAGCCGCAGGACGATGCCCTGGCGACGTACGCGCCCAAGATTCGCCCCGCCGAGGCAAGACTCGACTGGCAGCGCGACGCGGCGGAGCTGGCGCGCATGGTTCGTGCCTACAACCCGGTTCCCGGCGCGTGGTTCATGCTCGGCGACGAGCGCATCAAGTGCTGGCAGGCGCACCCGGTTGCCGGGTCCGGCGCCGCAGGCGCGGTCCTGGCGGCGGGCCCCGATGGCATCGACGTTGCCTGCGCCGAGGGGGCGTTGCGGCTGGAGCGGCTGCAGCGTCCGGGCAAACGGCCGGTAACCGCGGCGGAGTTCGCCGCGCAGGTTGACATCGCCGGCCGGCAGCTGTGACCGGCAGCAAACGCGGAGCCCGACTGCGAGCGACGGCAGCCAGTGTCGTCGATGATGTCGTTCGCGCGGGCCGTTCGCTCGACGCGGCGCTGGCGGAACGGGAACAGGGCATAGCCGCCGATGACCTGTCGCTCCTGCGGCTGCTCAGCTACGGCACGCTGCGACACCACTGGCGCCTCATGAGCTGGATCGATGCAATGCTCGACCGGCCCTTGAAGCGCCGCGACAGCGTTATCACCCAGTTGCTGGCCATCGGCCTCTACCAGCTCGCTGAAACGCGCATTCCCGACCATGCCGTCGTCTCGCAAACGGTTGAAGCGGCCCGCACGCTGCGGCGACCCAAGCTTGCCCCGCTGGTCAATGCGATCCTCCGGCGCGCGCGGCGCGACCGAATTTTCGACGCCGAACCGTCTGATGAGAGGGCGGTACATGATCATCCGGCCTGGTTGCTGGACCGGCTGCGTGAAGACTGGCCGGACGACTGGCGCGATGTGGTGGCGGCGAACAACGCGCGGGCCCCGATGTGGTTGCGCGTGAGCCCGTCGGCAGGCACGGCAGAAGACATGCGGGAACGACTCGGGAAGGAAGGGATCGCGAGCGAGTTGCTCGAAGGAGCGGCGCAGGCGCTGCGACTCGCCGAGCCGCAGCCCGTGGACACGCTGCCAGGCTTCGCCGCGGGCGCGTTATCGGTGCAGGACGCGGCGGCGCAGCTCGCGGCGCCGTGGTTGCTGGCGGGCGGGGCCAGGCGGGTGCTCGACGCGTGCGCGGCGCCGGGCGGCAAGACCGGCCATCTGCTGGAGCTGGGCGGCGACCAGGTCGACGTCACGGCCGTCGATCGGGATCCGGAACGGCTGGCCGCGGTGGCGGACAATCTCGAGCGGCTCGGACTCGATGCAACCCTTATTGCGGCCGATGCATCGAACACAGAAGAGTGGTGGGATCGGCAGCCGTTTGACGCCATCCTGCTCGACGCACCCTGTTCGGCCACCGGGGTGATACGCCGCCATCCGGATATCAAGCACCTGCGGCGCGCGGCAGACATCGATGAGTTGGCGCAGCTACAGGCCGGATTACTGGATGCGCTCTGGCCGACGCTGGCGCCTGGCGGCCGCCTGCTGTACGTGACCTGTTCCGTACTGCGGCAGGAAAACGACGAGGTGGTGTCGGGCTTTCTCGCAAGGACACCCGACGCTCGGGAAGACAACGTGTTGCATGATTACAACATCCGCGATCTAATGCGGGACAAGGCCTGCGGCCAGCAAATCCTGCCGGGAACGGCGGAGATGGATGGCTTTTTTTACGCAGGCCTGACGAAGGTCTCCTGAGAAAACCATGTCACGCGCAGCGTTCAACAAGCCTCGCAGACTGGCGGCAATCGCCGCCGGTTTCGTCGTGCTTGGCGGACTGCTGCAGCCAGCCCTCGCCCAGGACGGCATCGAACGCGCCGGCTATTTCGAAGTGCGCTCCGCGTCGACGCGGCAGGTCGGTGGCGTTCACACGCTGGACGCCAGGCTGCAGCTAGTGCTGAGCAGTGAGGCGCTCGCAGCGCTGTCGAGCGGCGTGCCGCTCGTCATCGAGCTGCAGTTGCAGCTGATCCGCGACCGGCGCTTCTGGTGGGACGATGCGGAAGCCGACCTCGCGGTGCGTTTCGAGCTGGAATACCGTCCACTCAGCCAGAGATACATAGTCCGCAACACCAACAGCGGTGACCAGGATTCCTTCGCAACACTCTACTCCGCGCTGAACAACCTCGGCCGCGTGCAGGGACTGCCCGTTATCGATGACGCGCTGCTCGAACCCGGTGACGACTACCGGATTCGACTGCGCGCCATGCTGCAGACGCAGCAGTACCCGGCGCCTCTGCGGCTGTTGTTCTTCTGGCGCAGCGAGTGGCAGCTACAAAGCGAATGGTATGAATGGTTGCTAGAACGCTAAAACGGGCGTCGTACACCGTCCTTGCAGCAACCGGCGTCGGGCTGGTGCTCATTGCGTTGTTCCTGCTCAGCCGGACGGCACAAAACTCCGACGACTTCGACCGCCTGCACAACGTCATCCTCGCCATCAACGTTGCCGGCGTCGTTGTACTGTTCGTGTTCCTGGTCGGCAACCTTGCAAGACTGCTCCGCGAGTACCGCACTCATGTGCCCGGCGCCAAGCTGAAAGCGCGCATGGTCGGTATGTTCGTCGGCCTTGCTGTGCTGCCGCTGCTCGTCGTCTTCTATTTCTCGATGAACTTCATCAACCGCGGCATCGATACCTGGTTCAACGTCGAGGTCGGCGAAGGGCTCGAGAACGCCCTCGCCCTGAGCCGCACGGCGCTGGAAATACAAATGCGCCAGCACCTGTATGCGACGCAGCAGATCTCGCAGCGACTCGGCGACGTGAGCGAGCGGCAGCTGATCTTCGAGTTGAGCATGCTGCGGCGCGAAAGCGGCGCGAGCGAGATCACGATCTACGGGCCCAATAACAAAATCCTGGCGACCAGTTCCGACAATTCGGCGGGCAGCCTGCCGCGGCCCCTCGCCGAGGAAGTGCTGCTGCAGATGCAGCAAAACCGTCCTTACGTCGCGCTGGACCCGGACGACTTCGAGATTCGCACGGCCGTGCTGTTCACTTACCGCGGGCGCTCCGAACCCCTCGGCGTGTTGCAGGCGCACTTCCCTGTCACCGAGAGGCTGGCGCGAATGGCGAACAGCGTGGAGTCCTCTTATAACGAATACCAGGAGCTCGTGTTCCTGCGCGCGCCGCTAAAGAGCACGTTTTCGCTCACGCTGACCGTCGTGCTGATGCTTAGTCTGCTTGCGGCGGTGTATGGCGCGTTCGTTTTCTCGCGGCGGCTGGTGGCGCCGATCCAGGACCTCGTTGCCGGCACGCGCGCCGTCGCCGAGGGCGACTTCGATACACGCCTGCCGACGCCCACGCGCGACGAGATCGGCTTCCTGATCAGCTCGTTCAACGACATGACGCAGCGCCTGGCCGCGGCGCGCCGCGAGGCCAGCCTGTCGCAGGCGCTGGTCGAGGCGGAGCGCGCCAACCTCGAGGTCATACTCGCGCGCCTGTCGACGGGCGTACTGGCGCTCGAGAACGACCTGCGCATTCGCACGGCGAACCAGGCATCGGGCGCCATCCTCGGTGTCGATCTCGGAAATCGCGCCGGCGAGGCGCTGACCGACATCGCGAAGCACAGCCCGCTGCTGGAGCAGTTCGTGGACGTGGCGCGTGTGCACCTGGCAGCGGGCGAGACCGAGTGGCGCGAGCAAATCGTGTTGCGTGGCGAGGTGGGTCGGCGCGTGCTGACCTGCGCCTGCACGACGTTGCCGGGTGACGAAAGCCACTCGCCGGGTTACGTCATCGTATTCGACGACATCACGGCGCTGTTGCAGGCGCAGCGCGACGCCGCCTGGGGCGAAGTGGCGCGTCGCCTGGCCCACGAGATCAAGAACCCGCTAACGCCGATCCAGTTGTCGGCGGAACGGATGCGGCGCAAGTACCTCGACTCGATGAACGAGGACGAATCGAAGATTCTCGATCGCGCGACGCACACGATCGTGCAGCAGGTCGAGGCTATGAAAGAGATGGTGAATGCGTTCAGCGATTACGCCCGCGCGCCCGACATCGAGCTCGGCAGGTTCGACATGGACAAGCTGGTGCACGAGGTCGTCGATCTCTACCGTGCGCAGGAGAGCGGCGTCGACATCGTGCTGACCTCGGACCCGACGATGCCGCCGATCGAGGCCGACATCGGGCGCGTGCGGCAAATCCTGCACAACCTGATTCGCAATGCGACCGAGGCGCTCGAGAACAGCCGCGACGGGCGCATCGAGGTGCACGTCAGCCTCGGCGAGATCGACGGCGTGGAGGTTGTGCAGATTCGCGTCGAGGACAACGGGCCCGGCTTCAAGGAAGGCGCATTGAGCCAGGTCTTCGATCCCTACGTCACCACAAAGCCCAAGGGTACGGGGCTGGGCCTCGCCATCGTCAAGAAGCTGGTCGAGGAACACGTCGGTTCGATCAGGGCCTACAACAACGCAGACGGCGGCGCGGTCATCAGCATCCGGCTGCCACTGAATGAGGCGGCGCGCGCGGCGATCATCGCCAACGCACCGAGACGCGCCGAGCAAAGGAGGGAGGAAGCATGAGCGTTTCTCATGTGCTGGTTGTCGATGACGAGGCCGATATCCGGGCTCTGATTCAGGAAATTCTTAGCGACGAGGGCTACGACGTCACCGTCGCTGCGGACGCAAACGAGGCGCGGACGGCGCGGGCGGACAATCGGTTCGACCTTATCCTGCTCGACATCTGGATGCCCGATACCGATGGCATCACGCTGTTGCGCGAGTGGTCGGAAGGCGGCGACCTGAAGTCGCCGGTCGTCATCATGTCTGGACACGGCACGGTCGACACGGCGGTCGAAGCAACGCGCCTGGGCGCCTTCGACTTTGTCGAGAAGCCGCTGTCGCTCGCCAAGCTCCTGCGCACGGTCGAGGCCGCGCTCGAGTCCGCCAACAAGGCGCCGGCCGGGGCGCCGAGCATGCTCCCGCCGCTGCTGACGCCGGTTGGCCGCAGCAAGCTGATGCACGCGCTGCGCGAGAAGGTGCAGCAGTATGCGCGACACGAGCAGTGTGTACTGATCAGCGGCGAGCCGGGCAGCGGGCGCGGCGCTTTCGCCCGCTACCTGCACGGCCTGAGCCGGCGCTCCGACGAACCCCTGATCAGCATCACGGCGGCCTCCCTCACCGAGGGCAACGCCGGGGACCAGCTGTGCGGCCGCGAGGCCGACGGTGAGATCACGGCAGGCGCCTTCGAGCGCGCCGGGAAAGGGACACTGGTTATCGACGACCTTGCCGACCTCAATGACGCTGCGCAGAAGATACTGCTCGGCGCGCTGGAGGATGGCGCGTATCGCCGCGCGAATGGCCATAGCGATGTCCGGCTCCAGGCGCGCGTCGTCGCGACAGTTGCCTCCAATTTCGATGCGCTGGTCGAGAAGGGCAGGCTGCGCCGCGACCTCGTTGCGCAGCTGTCCGTGCTGTCGCTCAAGGTGCCGCCATTGCGCGACTACTCCGAGGACGTGCCGGAACTGCTGGCCTACTATGTCGACAAGCTCGTCGATGCGGAGCGCCTGGCATTTCGACGCTTCAGCGTGGCCGCGCAGAACCGGCTGCGCAATTATCCCTGGCCTGACAACGTGCGCGAGCTCAAGAACCTCGTGCGGCGCCTGCTCCTGACCGGGTCCGAGGACGACATCTCACTCGAAGAGGTCGAGGACGAGATCAGCTCCGGCGCGCCGGCCAACGAGCCGCTGGTCAAGCAGGACCTGCTGTCCCTGCCACTGCGGGAAGCGCGCGAGCAATTCGAGCGCGCCTACCTGCAACAACAACTCGTGTTATGCGATGGCAAGGTCGGGCAGCTCGCCAAGCGCGTCGGCATGGAGCGGACGCACCTCTATCGGAAACTCCGATCGCTGGGCGTCGACTTCAAGTCCGTCGCCGCGGAGGACTGAGGTTCAATTCGGCCGTCGTCGAGGAACCGCAGGCCAGAGTCGGGAAAGTCCTCGGCGGTCAGACCACGAATGAGCTTCAACGCTCGCTGGTTCGGATCGATTGATGGGCCGGCCGGCCGAATCTGGATTGTCGACACGATCTTGCCTTCGATAAAGCGCCCCTCGCCGTCGAGTGTCGTTAGCAGGATCGGGGCGATGCCCTTGATGCCCGCGACGCTGATGCCGTAGTAAGTCGCAAAATTACCGAGGCTGTAGGCGATCAGCCGGTCGTTGTAGCGCTCCATGGCGCGCACGACGTGCGGCCCGTGACCGATGACGAGGTCGGCCCCGGCGTCGACGACCATGCGGGCGAACTTCACGACGTCGCCGCGCGGCTCGCCGTAGTACTCCTCTTCGGCGAACGGCAGGTTGGTCGCATCGACGCCCTCGGCGCCGCCGTGGAAGGTCACCATCACGATGTCGTGCGTGGTGGCGAACTCGGCGACGGTCTGCTCCGCAAGCGCGTAGTCGAGCAGCATGTTCGACTCCTTGGTCACGGCGTAGGCCAGCACGGCGACAGTGAGGCCATTGACCTCGATACTCGCGAAGTCGCCCTCGCGTCCGGAGTGGTGCATGCCGGCGGCGGCGAGCGCCTGCATCGTCGATGTCCGGCCCTCCTCGCCAAAGTCGCGGGCATGGTTGTTCGCCAGGCTCATCACGTCGAAACCGGCGGCGGCGTAATGTGCCGCGTAGCGCGTGGGTGAGCGGAACAGGTAGCAGGCGTTCGGGTTGCTGCATTTCTTGGCCGGTTCGCCACCGTCGACGAGCACGCCCTCGAGGTTGCCGAAGGCCACGTCGGCCGCTGCCAGCGCCGGCGTGACGTCGGCCAGGAAGCCGACGCCGTCGTCGTCCGGCAGGTGATTGTGCGGGAAGTCGGTGCCGATCATCATGTCGCCGACGGACGCGAACGTGACGCGCAGGCTGCGCTTGTCCGGTTCCGGCGGGGCCGGTAGAGGCATAGGCTCTTCAGGTGGCGCAGGCGCTACCGGTTCGGGATCGGCCGGCGGCTCGGGCTCGACGGTCGTGGCGCAGGCAGCCAGTCCGGCAACCAGGCCGACCAGCAGCAGGCGCAGTACGCTAGTCACCGAGGCGAATGCGCAGCACGTCGATCTGCGCGGTGCGCAGCCGGCTGCGCAGCAGGTTCAGTTCGTCGAGATCGTCCGTGGGTCCGATGCGCACGCGATGGTAGGTTCTGTCGTCGATCGTCACGCGCTGGATTTGCGACTCGATACCGTGCAGCGCGAGTTGCGCCCGGCGCCGGTCAGCGTCGGCGTGCAGCGTGAACGAGCCGGCCTGCAGCACGTAAAGGCCCGGCTCAACGATCGCCTGCGATGCCGCGTCGACGGCGACGTCGGGCTCCTGCTCGGGAATCACGACCTCGAAGTTCGGCAGCATGTCGTAGAACGTGAATCGCGATTCGGTCTCTTCAGCCGCCGGCTGCGCTTCGGCCACCGGCAGTTCACCGTTGTTGTCGAGCGCGCTCTGCAGGCTGGCGGGCTGCGGCGGCGCGCTCGCGGCGACCGCAACCGGCCGGCGGTCCTTGACGTAAACCGCGAAGGCGACCGACAGGCCGAGGGCGAGTCCGAACAGCATCCAGAGCCAGCCCGGGTACTCCTGCTGCTTGCGGCGCGTCGAGCGGCGTCGTTTGCGCTGCGCCACTACATGGCCTCCGGTGCGGACACGCCGAGAATCGTCAGACCGTTTGCGATCACGACGCGGGCGGCGCTGATGAGAACAAGGCGCGCGTCGCGCAGGGCCGCATCGTCCACGATGAACGCGTGGGCGTTGTAGTAGGTGTGGAAGTCGTTAGCGAGGTCGCGCAGGTAATGCACGAGATGCTGCGGCGCCCGGTTCGTCGCCGCGAGTTCGATCATCTCGGGGTAGCGGCTGAGCGTTGTCATCAGCGCTTTTTCCTGCGGTTCGCCCAACAGCCCCATGGCGGCGCGGCCGTTGTCAGCGTCCCATACCAGGTCGCGTTCCGCGAGCTGCCTGAACACGCTGGCGATGCGCGCGTGCGCGTACTGGATGTAATACACGGGGTTGTCGTTCGATTCCGATTTGGCGACGTCGAGATCAAAGTCGAGGTGCTGGTCGTTGCTCCGTGACACGTAGAAAAAGCGCGCGGCATCATTGCCGACTTCGGCTCGTAGCTGCCGCAGCGTTTCGAACTCGCCGGAGCGCGTGGACATCTGCACCTTTTCGCCGCCGCGGAACAGCGCGACGAACTGCACGAGCTTTACCTCGAGGTCTTCGGCGGCGTAACCCATCGCCGCGAGACCGCCGCCAACGCGCGATATGTAGCCGTGATGGTCGGCGCCGAGGACGTCGATCAGCAGATCGAAACCGCGCTCGCGCTTGTCATAGTGGTAGGCGATGTCGGAGGCGAAGTAGGTCTTGTTGCCGTTCGCGCGCACGACGACGCGGTCTTTCTCGTCGCCGAAGTCCGTCGCGCGGAACCACTTGGCGCCGTCTTTCTCGTAGACCTTGCCGCTCTTTTCGAGCACGGTTAGCGCAGCGTCGATGCGGCCTTCCGTCGTCAGGCTCTGTTCCGAGAACCAGCGGTCGAACGTCACCCCGAACTCCGCGAGGTCTTCCTCGATGTCGGCGCGTATCGACTCCAGGGCTTGCTGGCGGATCTCGGCGAAAGTGCCGAGGCCGAGCCGACGCTTGGCGCGTCCGATGAGCTCGTCGATGATCTCGTCCTTGTCGCCGTCAGGGAGCCCGTCGAAGAGATCGTCGAGCACCCGGACGTCCTCCGCCTCGAGCTCACCGGCGATGTCGCGAATATAGTCGCCGCGATAACCGCCGTCCGGGAATTCGAAATCCTGGTCCAGCGCCTCGAGCCAGCGCAGGTAGACGCTGAGGCCGAGGATGTCCATCTGCCGTCCGGCGTCGTTGACGTAGTACTCGCGCGCGACCTTGTAACCCGCGGCTTCGAGCAGGTTGCCGACGGTCGCACCATAGGCAGCGAGCCGGCCGTGGCCGACGTGCAGCGGTCCGGTCGGGTTGGCCGACACGAACTCCAGCAGAATGCGCGGCTGCGCGCGCCGCGCCTGGCGCCCGTAGTCTTCGCCCTGCTCGAGGATGGTTGCGAGCTCACTATGGTACGCGCCGGCACCGAGATGAAAGTTGATGAATCCCGGTCCGGCGATCTCCACCTTGTCGAGCGCATCGTTGTCAGCCATGTGGTCGACGAGGCGGGTCGCGATGTCACGGGGACTCATACGGGCCGGCTTGGCGAGCCGCATGGCGAGGTTACTCGCGAAGTCGCCGTGGCTGGCGTCGCGGGTTCGCTCGATCGTGCTCTCCACCGGAAGATCGGCAGCGGCTTCGGCCAGCTCCGGCAGTTGCGCCAGCGACTGGTCGAGAATGTCAGCAACGATTGTTTTCATCAGGATGTCGCCCGACGGGACGGGCTCCTACGAGGGACGCGCAATTCTACTAGAACAACTCAATGGGATCGACGTCGATTGACCAGCGCACCCGGCGCGCAGCGGGGTCATTCTCGAGCGCGGGGCGCAGTTCGGAAAGCACCTCGTGCAAGCGCCGGCGGTCGGAGCTCTGAATGAGCAACTGGGCGCGGTAACGGCCGGCCCTGCGAGCCATCGGTGCGTCCACCGGCCCGAGCACGCGCAGGTGCTCGGTCTGCAATGTCTCGATGCGTTGCCGCGCGGCGTCGAGCAGCGCGTGCGCATCGTCCTGGCGGTGTGCCGCCGAGCGCAGTAACGCCAGCCACGTGAACGGTGGCCAGCGCGTCTCCTCGCGTTCGGCCAGCGCGTCCGCGGCGATCTTCGCGTAGCCGCCCTCGATGAGGTGCGTCCAGAACGGGTTGTCGGGAAACGCAGTCTGGATCATGACTTCGCCCTGGCGCGATTCGCGGCCGGCCCGGCCGGCCACCTGGATAATCGACTGCGCCATGCGCTCGGCGGAGCGAAAGTCGGTGCCGAACAGGCCCTGGTCGGCGTTGACGACGCCGACGAGCGTGAGCTTGGGAAAGTGATGGCCCTTGGACAGCATCTGCGTGCCGACCAGGATGTCCGCGCTGCCTTCGGTCGCGAGTTCCAGGGCAGCGCCGATGGCGCCGCGCCGCTGCATGCTGTCGGAGTCGATACGTTCGATGCGCCGACCGGGAAAGTGATCGCGCAAAGCGTCTTCGAGCCGCTCCGTCCCCTCGCCGAGCGGGCGCACTCCGGAGCCACAGGCGTTGCACTGCTCATCGAGCGGTCGTTCGGCGCCGCAGTGGTGGCAGCGCAGCGCCCGGTCGCGGGCGTGCACGGTCATGCGCGAGTCGCAGCGTTCGCATTCGGCGACGTGGCCGCAACTGGCGCAGATCAGCGTCGGGGCGAAACCGCGCCGGTTGAGGAAGATCAGCGCCTGGCCGCCGTCATCGAGATGTTTGCCGATGGCGCTCAACAAGGGCTCGCTGAGGCCGTCGCTGGCCGGTGCGCGCGTGAGGTCGATCAGCCGGAACTCGGGTGGTCGTGCGCCGCCCGCGCGCTCGGGTAACTCGAGCCGCGTGAAATTGCCGCTGCGGCAGTGATGGAGAACCTCCAGCGTCGGCGTTGCCGAGCCGAGGACGACGGGAATGTCGCGACGCTTGCCGCGAGCGATGGCCAGGTCGCGCGCGGAGTAGCGCAGCCCTTCCTGTTGCTTGAAGGAGTGATCGTGTTCCTCGTCGATGATGACGAGCCCGGGGTCGGCCATGGGCGTGAACACCGCGGAACGCGTCCCGACGACGAGGCGCGCCGCGCCGGAGCGGGCTTCGCGCCAGGCCGCCAGGCGGGCGCTGTCGGTGAGGCCGGAGTGCATCACCGCGGGGGCGATACCGAGCCGCCGTGTCAGGCGGGTAACGAGCTGCGGCGTGAGGCCGATCTCCGGGACCAGGATCAACACCTGCCGGCCGCTGTCGAGCACGTCCCGGATGAGCCGCAGGTAAACCTCGGTCTTGCCGCTGCCGGTCACGCCGTCGAGCAGGTACACCCCGAAACCTTCGCCGGCGCGAATGGCTGCGAGGGCCCGCTGCTGGTCGTCGTTGAGTTCGGGGCCCGGCTCGCCCGGTTGCGGTGCATGGGGCTCGGGCGCGTCCGCGACCGCCTCGAATCGCTGGGCGTAGCCCTTTTCGAACAGGCCCTTTGCGGCGCGCCGCCAGGTCGGCAGCTGTTCGGTGAGCGCGTCCTCGTCGATGCCGTTGCCGCCGGCATCGATCAGCAGTTCGAGCAGCTCCGCCTGCCGGGGCGCCCGCCTGGCGAGAGTCTCGACATCGGCGGATTCGCCCGCGTCCGTGACGGCGACGAACTGAAGCGTCGGGTGCAGCGCTTTGCCCTGGCGCAGCAGCGCCGGTAGCGCCGTCGCGACGACCTCGCCGACCGGGTGATGGTAGTAGTCGCTCGTGAAGCGAATCAGCCACAGGTCATCTGCGGCCAGCAGCGGGTCAGCGTCGAGCGTGCGCGTACTGCGGCGGACCTTGTTTGCCGCCAGTTCGGTCGTTTCCGCATGGTCCAGCACCAGTCCAACCTGCTGCTTGCGACCGAAAGGGACCAGCACCCGGCTGCCCGGCGGCGCCGCGGGGGCGCCCGCGACCGGCCGATAGTCGAAGGTATGCGACAGCGGGACGCTGACGGCGACCTTGAGGAATCGCGGGCTGCTCACAGGGAGATACTTGACATAATCATGGGGTTTTCGGTGTCAACCGGTCGCCCGCCGGGGCGTTACTACAGTGTGACACGGTAGATCACCTCGTGGCTGAGTCAAGAGGACGAACGGAAGATGGATCTTCAACGAAACGCGACAGTGAGTCGGACCGCATGAACGCCAGCGTTGGCGTTTTTGCGGTATCTTGCACCCGCGAGCCATCGACGGGAGCGAGAGCGCTGCAACGCGAACAGCAACTGAACCGGTTCCTGGCGGAAATCGAACGCCGCGCACTGCGCATCGCCGAGATCGCGCTGCGCGATCGCGACGAGGCCCTCGATCTCGTGCAGGAGGCGATGATCAAGCTGGTGCGTAACTACAGCGACCGCGACGAGGGTGAATGGGCGCCGCTGTTTTACCGAATCCTGCAAAACGGGATCCGTGACTGGCACCGGCGCCAGAAGGTGCGCAACCGCGTCATGGTGTGGTTCGGCAAGGGCACTGCGGCTGACGACGACTATGACCTCACCGCGCAGGCGCCGGACCCGGCGGGACGCTCACCGGAGACGGAGGTGCAGACGCACGAAGCGCTGCGACGCCTGGAGGATTCGGTGCACGAGCTGCCCGCGCGGCAACGCGAGGCATTTATGCTAAGAACATTCGAAGGGCTTGACGTTGCGGGTACGGCGACCGCGATGGGTTGCTCGCAAGGCAGCGTCAAGACACATTACTCCCGGGCGGTGCATACGCTTCGGGAGAAACTGGGAGACCACTGGTCATGACTGATACTCGTAATGACGAGCAACTGCAGGAACAGGCCAAGGCGCTGTTCGACAACAGCGTCGAAGAGCTGGATGCCGCCACGTTGTCACGTCTTAACCAGGGACGACACCGGGCGCTGGAAGAACTGCAACGACCGGGACTTGTAACCTGGAGTCGCTGGGCGCCGGCGGGAGGCGTGGTGGCCGTGGCGGTGGTCGCGGCCGTATTGATCAACGGCCCGGGCGGCGAGGTAACGATGAACGGCGCTGTCGCCACGTCGGACTTCGAGATGCTGCTCGAGGCCGACAGCCTGGAGATGCTGGAGGACCTCGAGTTCTATAGCCTGCTCGACGCCGTCGACGAGGAAGCGGACGGCAATGTCGGTTAACAGGGCCGCGCTGCTAGGCTCACTGCTGATGGGCGCCGGCCTGGTGCTGGCGGCCGACGAGGAAGTACCCGACCCGGAGTTCCTGGAGTACCTGGGAACCTGGGAAGAGTCGGACGAGGACTGGATGCTGTTTGGCAAACCCGTCACGGCCGAACTGGAAGAGCGGACCGATCCCGTGCCTGAAGAAGGCGAAGAATCGACGGAGAAAACGGATGAAAGCTAGGACACTGCCGCGACTGACATTACTTGCAATGCTGCTGGTTGCACCGCTGGCCATGGCGGACGACGCCGGCATTGCCTGGGATGACCTGAATGCCGACCAGCAGCGTGTGCTGCAGGGATTCGCCGAGAACTGGGATCAGCTCGAACCCGCGCGCCAGGAACGGTTGTCGAAGGGCGCCGCGCGCTGGGCCGGCATGTCGCCCGAACAGCGCGAGGCGGCGCAGGGACGCTTCCAGCAATGGCGTGACCTGCCACCCGAGCGCCAGGAGCAGATCCGTAATCGCTATCGCCAGTTCAAGGAGATGTCGCCCGACGACCAGGCCCGGGTACGGGACAACTTCCAGCGCTTCCAGCGGATGCCTATCGAGCGTCGCCAGGCGCTCCGGGAGCGCTTCCGCGACATGACTCCGGAGCAGCGCCAGCGCCTGCGGGACCGTGCCAAAGACCGGCCCCGACCCTCGCCGAGGCGCTAGACGACTACGTATATTTCCCCCGTAGCCGACGTATACCGATATTGGTAGAGTACGCCCGTCCCACGGGAGGCTAAACCATGAAAATCGGTGTACCGAGAGAAATCCACGCGGGTGAACAGCGCGTTGCAACCACCCCCGACGTGGCGTCCCAGCTCATCAAACTGGGCTATAGCGTCGCCATCGAGGCAGGCGCCGGAGCCGCGGCCAAGTTCCCTGACAGCGAGTACGAAGCGGCAGGCTGCGAAGTCCTCCCGAAGGCCAAGGATGTCTGGAAGCAGTCCGACATCATCCTGAAGGTCCGGGCGCCCGAGCAGGGCGAGGAGAAGAAACTCCGTTCCGACCAGGCGCTGGTCAGCCTGATCATGCCGGGGCAGAACCCCGAGCTGCTCGACACGCTGACCAAGAGCGGCGGCACTGCGCTTGCCATGGACATGGTCCCGCGCATTTCCCGTGCACAGAAGATGGACGTGCTGAGCTCGATGGCCAACATCGCGGGTTACCGCGCGGTCGTCGAGGCGTCGCAGCATTTCGGACGCTTCTTCACGGGCCAGATCACGGCCGCCGGCCGGATTCCTCCGGCGACGGTGCTCGTCATCGGCGCCGGTGTCGCCGGGCTGTCCGCGATTGGCGCTGCGAAGAGCATGGGCGCCATCGTCCGGTCATTCGACACGCGCCCCGAGGTGAAGGAGCAGGTCGAGAGCATGGACGCCGAGTTCCTGATGCTCGATTTCAAGGACGATGAAGACGGTTCGGGCGAAGGTGGCTACGCCAAGGTCATGAGCGATGAGTTCATCGCGGCCGAGATGGCGCTGTTTGCCGAGCAGGCGAAAGAGGTCGACATCATCATTACGACGGCACTGATTCCCGGCAAGCCGGCGCCGCGCCTGATTACGGCCGAGCACGTCGAGCTGATGAAAGAAGGCAGCGTTATCGTCGATCTGGCCGCCGAGACGGGCGGCAACTGCGAACTGACTGTGCCTGGCGAAGTCGTCGTCAAGCATGGCGTGACGATTATTGGTTACACGGATCTGCCGAGCCGGCTCGCGACGCAGGCGAGCCAGCTTTACGCAACTAACCTGCGCCACCTGCTCTCGGACATGACGCCCGAGAAGGACGGCCAGCTCGTTGTCGATTTCGAGGACGAGGTTGTACGCGGCGCCACAATCTGCAGGGACGGCGAGACGACGTATCCGCCGCCCGCGCCGAAGATTTCGGCAGCCCCGCCGAAACCGGCCGAGGAACCGGCGCCGGCGGCCGTGAAAGAAGAGAAGAAGCCCTCGGTTGCCGGCCCGATCATCGGCATGGTTGTCGGCGGCCTCGCGCTGCTCGGACTTGGCGCTGTGGCGCCACCGTCGTTCATGGCGCATTTCACGGTGTTCGTACTCGCGTGCTTCGTGGGTTACATGGTCATCTGGAATGTGACCGCGGCGCTGCATACGCCGCTCATGAGCGTGACCAATGCGATCTCCAGCATCATCATCATCGGCGCGCTATTGCAAATAAGCTCCGAGGAAAACGTGATCATGTGGATCGCTATCGTCACGGCCGGCATAACAGCGGTGAATATTGCGGGCGGCTTTGCCGTCACCCGCCGCATGCTCGACATGTTCAGGAAGTGAGGTTGTCATGATTAACCAAGGAATCGTAAACGTCTCCTACATCATCGCGACCATCCTGTTCATCCTTGCGTTGGGCGGCCTGTCCAACCAGGAGACGGCAAGGCGCGGTAACTGGTACGGCATCATCGGCATGGCGATTGCGCTGCTGGCGACCATCTTCAGCGAGAACGTGACCGCCAACTACGACAAGCTGATCATTGCGTTGCTGGTCGGCGGCACCATCGGCCTGATCCTGGCGCGCCGCGTGCAGATGACGCAGATGCCGGAGCTCGTCGCCATCCTCCACAGCCTGGTCGGACTTGCCGCCGTTGCCGTTGGTTTCGCCAACTTCATGGATCCCGGGCGCCTGCTGCACTACACGGGCGTCGAACTCACGATCCACGACATCGAAACGTACATCGGCGTGCTGATTGGCGCCGTGACGTTCTCGGGTTCGGTCATCGCGTTCGGCAAGCTGTCGGGCCGTATCAGCGGCAACCCGCTGATCCTGCCGGCACGTCACTGGCTCAACCTGCTGCTCCTGCTCGGCTCTATCTACTACGGCTACGAGTTTGTGCAGCAGTCCGTTGAGGGCGGCGGCCTGAATCCGCTCATCATCATGACCGTGCTCGCGCTGCTGTTCGGTATCCATATGGTCATGGCGATCGGCGGCGCCGACATGCCGGTGGTGGTCTCCATGCTCAACAGCTACTCGGGCTGGGCCGCATCGGCAACGGGCTTCATGCTCGGTAACGACCTGCTGATCGTCACGGGCGCGCTCGTCGGTTCGAGCGGCGCGATCCTCAGTTACATCATGTGCCGCGCCATGAACCGCAAGTTCCTGGCCGTGATCGCAGGTGGCTTCGGCACCGAGAGCGGCGCCGCGGCGAAGGGCGGCGGCGAGGACCAGGGCGAGGTTGTCCCGGTCGAGGCGCTCGAGACCGCAGGCATGCTGGCTGGCGCGAAAGAGGTCATGATCATCCCGGGTTACGGCATGGCCGTCGCCCAGGCACAGCACACGGTCTTTGAGATCACGCGTACATTGCGCGAGAAGGGCGTCAACGTTCGCTTCGGCATCCACCCTGTCGCGGGTCGCATGCCGGGCCACATGAACGTGCTGCTCGCCGAGGCCAAGGTGCCTTACGACATCGTGTACGAGATGGACGAGATCAACGAGGACTTCCCGGACGTCGACGTGTCGGTCGTCATCGGCGCCAACGACATCGTCAACCCGTCGGCGCAGACGGATCCCGACAGCCCGATCGCGGGTATGCCGGTACTCGAGTGCTGGAAGGGCACGACGTCGATCGTGCTGAAGCGCAGCATGGCAACCGGCTACGCCGGCGTGCAGAACCCGCTGTTCTTCCTCGATAACACGCGCATGCTGTTCGGCGACGCGAAGGCGACGCTCGACGAGGTGCTGAAAGCGCTTTAGTCGCGCAGCAATTGCGCCGCGAAAAATTCGACGGTCGCGCCGAGTACTTCGGCGCGGACGTCGGGTTCGCCGCCGAAGAAGCCGAAACCGTGGCCGGCGTCGTCAATGAGCACGATTTCAGCGTCGCTACTCACCGAGGCCGCCTGGTGGGCGGCCTTGCCGTTTTCGGGGGAGACGACCGTATCCGCGGTGCCATGAATGGTCAGCACCTCGCCTTCGTAGCTGCGAAGTGCGTCCAGCGGCCGTGACTCCTCCATATCGAGAAACCAGCGCGCCGCAAGTTGCTGTTCCTGACCCCAGGGAGTCACGAAAAGCACCGAGTCTTTCTCGATCGCTGTCGCGCGCAAGCGTTCGTAGTCCTGTAGGCCTCCGAAGTAGTCGAGCATCGGCGCCCTGCCATTGAGCGCAACCGGCGCCCACAAAACGGCGGCGCGGTACGCCGGCTCATCAGCGATGGTCAGCATCGTCAGCCGACCCCCCATGCTGTAACCGAGAATGCCGAGGCGACGCGGGTCGACACCCGGCCGCGCCGCGGCGAATTCGAGCGACGCATCCACGTCATGCAACATGTTTGTAATGTTGTTGTGGGTAAATGCCTCCGTGCTATCACCGCAACCCGGGAAGTCCATCCTGATCGAAGCGATGCCAACCTCTGCAAGCATCGATGCAAGCTCGACAAAGGCGCCGTTCTCCTGCCGCGTTCCACCGTGGCCGTGCACCAGCACGACCAGCGGTACGGCAGCGTCCGATTCGGCGTCCGGCATCGTGAACGTCACCGGAACCTGGATGCCTCGAGACTCCACCCAAAGGTCGCTATCGGCCGCCAGTAACGGCCCGGTGACCAACAATGCGGCAAATAACATAAACCGGATAAGCACCCGACATTATTTGCATTTTGGCGCACGTTGGGCAAACTACGTGGCGAGGTGCTTTGATGCTTGCAGGAGTCGCTAGTGACATCTCGCAGCAGGTGCTGCGAACCGACGTTGCCGGTATGCCACTCGAGTGGATCGACTACCGGGAAGCGGTGCGCCTGTATCATTCCGACCAGGTCGCCTACGACTGCGGCACTCTTCTTTACACGGTCTTCGGCGGCTACTCGAGCTTCGACGGCCGGCGCAGCAAGGTAGACGTCAACTCCATCATCGCAACGCATGGCACCAGCCACAGCCTGGCCCGCAATCGCGACAAGTACGTTCCGCCGCTCAATAACCGGACCCTGTTCAAGCGCGATGGCAACCTGTGCCTGTACTGCGCGATGCGCTACCCGACACGGGATCTGACCCGCGATCACATCACACCGATCTCGCAGGGTGGCAAGGACTTGTGGACCAACGTCGCGACCGCCTGCCGGCGCTGCAACAACTACAAGGGCGGACGCACGCCGGAACAGGCGGCAATGCAGTTGATTGCCGTACCGTTCACACCGACGTACGCCGAGTACATCTACCTCAAGGGCCGGCGGGTTCTCGCCGACCAGATGCAATACCTGCTCGCCCACATCCCTCGTTCGTCCCCATTGCACGCTCGTCTCTCGGATCACCTGGCAGACGGGACCGAGATCGTCGACGTACACTTCCACGAATAGAACTGCGCGCGGTCACGGCCGGGGAGGCCTTTGCCGGAAGTCACCCGCAGCGCAGCGAGGCATGGAGGCAAAGGCCTCCCCGGGCGGGGCCGCACACAGCTATACTCGATAGATGCAGTACCTCATTGACGCGTCCGTTTACGTATTCCGTGCCTACTATTCCATGCCGGACGACATGGTTGATGCCGACGGCAATCCGGTTAACGCTTTGTACGGCTATTGCCGGTTCCTGGGTGACTTCATCGAGCAGGTGAATCCGGAGCACGTTGCCGTGCTCTTCGACGAGAGCCTGTCGACGTCGTTTCGTACCGAGATCTACCCCGAGTACAAGGCCAATCGCGATCCGGCGCCCGAGGAGCTCAAGCGCCAGTTCGCGCAGTGTCGCCGTTTCACGAATGCGCTTGGCCTGCTCGCGTGGGGCAGTCCGCATTACGAGGCCGACGACCTCATTGGCACGCTGGTCGAGCACGGTCGCAGCATGAACCGGCCATCGACCATCGTGAGCCGGGACAAGGACCTCGCGCAGCTGTTGACGCCCGAGGACGTATTCTGGGACTTCGCCGGCAAGGGCAAGATCGGTTATGAACAGGTGCCGGACGTCTTCGGCGTCCGGCCCGAACAGATCGCGGACTTCCTGGCGCTGGCGGGTGACGCCGTCGACAACATCAAGGGCGTTCCCGGCGTCGGCAAGAAAACCGCGACCGTACTGCTCGAGGCCTTCGGCAGCCTCGACGGTATTTACGACAACCTTGACCGGGTGCACGAGGTCAACGTGCGCGGTGCGAAGACCCTCGGCGACAAGCTCCATGCGCATCGTGACGATGCGCTGCTGGCGCGCAGGCTGACCGGCATTGCCTGCGACGCGCCGATCGACGATGCCGAGGCGGCGCTGCAGCGCTCCAGGCCGGATCTTGGCGACATCAACAACCTGTTCGACGAGGCCAATATCGGCACCGCTCTCAGGCGCCAGGCGGAACGCATAGCCGACCTGAGCCGCGATTGAGGGAGACGTTCCGCAAGACGGGCCCCGAGTCCGCGCTCGACATGTTCGAAGCGGAGGCGGACGGGCTGAATGAGCTGCGCGCGGCCGGTGAGGTGCGCGTCCCGGAGGTCATCGACGTGGGCGTGCTCAACGGCCAGGCTTACATCGACATCGAGAAGCTCGAGCTCGAGCCGACGAACCGCGATATCGAGCAGCGCTTCGGCGAGCAGCTTGCCGCGCTGCACCGGCACACGCAGGAGCAGTACGGCTGGTTTCGCGACAACACGATCGGCCTCACTCCTCAGTACAACGAACTGACCAACGACTGGATCGGGTTTTTCCGCCGCCACCGGCTGGGCTACCAGCTCGAACTCGCCGCCAGTAACGGCTATGGCGCGGAGGTTGCCGACCTGGGAGAACGGCTGGCCGCCAAACTACCGTCGCTGTTCGAGGGCTACACGCCCGAGGCCTCACTGCTGCACGGCGACCTGTGGGGCGGCAACTGGGGGGCGGTTGCCGGCGAGCCGGTCATGTTCGATCCTGCCGTCTATTTCGGCGACCGCGAGACCGACATCGCGATGACGATGGTGTTCGGCGGCTTCGGCAGGGCGTTCTACGAGGCGTACGAGTTGAGCTGGCCGATGGCGGCAGGTCATGAGCAGAGGCTCAAGCTCTACCAGCTCTACCACATCCTGAATCACCTGAATCTTTTCGGCCGCTCGTACCTGGGAAGAGCGATCGACTTGATGCGATCGTTGCTGTAGGAGCGGCCCGTGGCCGCGATCGCGCCCGTGGGGCGCTCCTACGCCGGGAACTCGCTGAGGTCGTCGGACTCCTCGACCTCGATCAGGTCGCCCAGGAAGTCCTCGTCAAACGCGTACAGCATCGTGCCTTCGGGCGCCTGCAGCGCGACAAAGGCGCCCTCGAAACCGGGAAACTTCTCGTGCGGCAGACCGTGCCGCTCGATGGCCGCGAACAGCGCCTCCTTGTCCTGGCAGCGAAAGCACAGCGATGGTGCCTTAAGCGCAATACTCTCGGAAAGGCCCAGCGCTACGCCGTCGGCGTCGAAGCGCATGTGAGTCGTTGGCTCCTCACGCATGCGCAACAGGTTCGGTGCGACGGCCGCCCAGAAACGCGCCGAACGCACCGCGTCTCGCACGGGTAGCGACAACTCGAACCAGGTGCCAAGGATCGAGTCGTCTTCAAACTCGTCACTGCCCGTGAAGGTTCGCGCCTCGAGCATCGTCACCATGTGACCGTCACGGTCCGGCAGTCCCAGCTCGTTGAACACGTCCTCGTCGAGGCGCAGGAAGCTGAAATCGAAACCGTGGTCGCTCATGAACCGGGCGTGCTTGGCAAGGTCCTGGTGCACGAACGTTACGGCGGGCGCATCGAACACGCGATCGTGCAGGCCGATGTTGAGCACGCCGTCACCCACGACGGCGTACTTGTGGGTCCAGACGTCGCCGATCTCGCGCTCGGTAAAGCCGATCAGTTTGTAATAACTCAGCGATTCGATGATGTTGGGCGTGCGGATGCTGAACTCGAGGAAGCGGCCCAGGCTGCTCACGATTCCGCTCCCATGGCCAGCGCGCGTTCGCGTGACTTGTCCCGATCCCGCGCCGTGTCGGATGCATTCCAGTCCGGCGACGTTTCGGGCCAGCCGCCGGTGTGTTTCTCGACAAGCCGGGTCAGGAATTCGATGTGGTCATCGCGCGCATTGAGGCAGGGGATGTACTTGAGCTCACCGCCGCCGGCTTCGGTGAAGATCTCGGCGTTCTGCATGGCAATCTCTTCGAGGGTCTCGAGGCAGTCGGCCGCAAAGCCCGGGCAAACCACATCGAGGCGGCCGAGGCCGTCCTTGCCGAACTGCTCGATCGTTTCGTCCGTGTATGGCCGCAGCCATTCCTGGCGGCCGACCCGCGACTGAAACGTGACGACGTAGTCGTCAGGGGCGAGTTCCAGCGACTCCGCGATCAGGCGCGCCGTCTTGTGGCACTGGCAGTGGTAGGGGTCGCCGTCGAGAAGGTTCTGGCGCGGCAGGCCGTGGAACGAGAACAACAGCTTGTCGCCGGCGCCGTTCTGTTCACGGTACTCGCTTATGCTTTGCGCCAGCGCCGCGATGTAGCCGCGCGCGTCGTGGTAATGGTTGATGAACCGGAACTCCGGCACCCAGCGGCGCCTCTGCAGCGCCCCGGTAATATCATTGAACACCGACCCGGTCGTCGTTCCCGAATACTGCGGGTACAGCGGCAGACACACGACGCGCCGTGCGCCTCTCTCGTACAGGCGTTGGAGCGCCGAGTCGATGGACGGCTGGCCGTAGGACATCCCGAGCTCGACGTGAACCGGGCCGGACGTGCGGGCAGCGAGCTGCCGCCCGATGCCCTCGGCAATATCACGGGAATACAGCAGCAGCGGCGAGCCCTGCTCGGTCCAGATCTTCCCGTAGGCCTCGGCCGATTGCTTCGGCCGCACGTTGAGGATTACGCCATTCAGGATCAGCCACCAGAGCGGCCGCGGCAGTTCGACGACGCGCGGATCCCACAAGAACTGCTTCAGGTACCGCCGGACGGCCTTCGGCGTTGGCGCGTCGGGCGTTCCGAGGTTGACCACGAGGATACCCAGGGAGTCAGGTGATCCGTGTTCGTATTGCGGCGAGGACTGGTAGGACGGCATGAGCCAAAGCCTGGTGAATGACGGCGTAACAGTAAACGAATGGCCGGTGTCGCGCCACTGGGCAAGGCTATAATCCCTTGTCCTGAAAGAAGATGTTACATGATGCGAGCTATGGAACCCTTACCGACGAGTGAACCCCGGGAGCCGCCGATATGGACGCTGGTGCGTGATGTCGCCGTGCTGCAATTCAAGCTGATCGTCGATGGCCTGCGCGACTTGCTGCTGGTGCCGGCCTCGCTGGTTGCCGGAATCATCAGCCTGTCGAAGACGAGAGACGGCCAACCCGGCGACGAGTTTTATCGCCTGGTCAGCGTGGGTAAGCAGTCGGAACGCTGGATCAACCTGTTCGGCGCGCTGCAGAACGCCCCCGACCACGTGGTCGAGGAATACGCTTTCGGGACGGCGGACATCGACGATATCGTGTCGCGGGTCGAGTCCTTCGTGGTTGACGAGTATCAGCGCGGCGGGGTGACGAAGCAGGCGCACGATCGGCTCAACGAGGCCATCGACCGCATCCGCAAACGCAACGGGCCTACTGCGCCGCCTCCAAAATCGCCGTGACGCCCATGCCGCCGGCCGTGCAAACGGAGATCAGGCCGCGGCCCGAACCTTTCTCGGCAAGCAGCTTGGCCATCGTTCCGACAATGCGCGCGCCCGTCGCCGCGAACGGGTGGCCGATCGCAATGCTGCCGCCCTTGACGTTGAGTTTCGACAGGTCGATCGGCCCCATCGGCTCGTTGCGGCCGAGGCGGTCACGGCAGAATTTCTCCGACTGCCAGGCCTTCAGCGTGGCGATGGTCTGCGCCGCGAATGCCTCGTGAATCTCGTAGAAGTCAAAGTCCTGCAGCCGCAGGTTGGCCTCTTTGAGCATGTCGGATACGGCATATGCGGGCGCCATCAGCAGGCCTTCGTCAGTGACGAAATTGACGGCGCCTGCTTTCGCGTAGGTCAGGTAGGCGGAAATCGGCAGGTTCTTGTTGCGCGCCCAGGACTCGGAAGCGAGTAACACGGCAGCGGCGCCATCGGTCAGCGGCGTGCTGTTGCCGGCGGTCATCGTGCCCTCTTCGCTCTTGTCAAAGACCGGTTTCAACGCGGCCAGCTTTTCGAAAGTCGTGTCGCGACGAATGTTGTTGTCTTCCTCGCAGTCCATGAAGGGCACCACGAGGTCTTCAAACCAGCCGGCGTCGTAAGCGGCGGCGGCCTTCATATGGCTGGCCAGCGCAAGCTGGTCCTGGTGTTCGCGAGGTATGTCCCACTTCTTCGCGGTTATCTCCATACTCTCGCCCATCGACAGCCCGGTGCGCGGCTCGGTGACGGCCGGGAACTGCGGCTTGAAGTGCCTGGGCCGGAATTTGAAGATCGGCATGATGCGCTGCAGGGGCGAGCGGGCGCGATGCATCTCCATGAGCACTGCGCGGAAGTCGTCGTTGAACACGATGGGCGCATCGGAGATCGAATCGACGCCACCGCCGATGCCGCAGTCGATCTGGCCCAGCGCAATCTTGTTGGCGACGAGGATGCAAGCCTCGAGGCTCGTGCCGCAGGCGCGCTGCAGGTCCAGCCCCGGCGAGCGTGGCGACAGGCCCGAGTCGAGCAAAGACTCGCGCGCCAGGTTGAAATCCCGCGAGTGCTTGATAACGGCGCCGAGCACGACGTCGCCCATCGTCTGGCCCTTGAGGTCATACTTGCTGACGAGACCGTCGAGTGCGGCCGTCATCATGTCCTGGTTGGGGACGTCTCGGTAAATGGAATGCGAGCGGGTGAACGGGATTCGCGATCCCCCGACCACGGCGACTCGAGTCGCGCGACCATCGTGCAGCATGCTTTTCTCCGTACAGACGTGCAGCGTCGTTTGCGGACGTAACTTTACACGAAAATACGATACATTGGCCGCATGTGGAGGACGAGTAACTGGCGCGAGGAAATCCGCGAGCTGCTGAAGCTCGCGGGGCCCCTGATCGTGAACAATCTGTCGATTGCAGGCATGCAATTCGCGGACGCCGTCATGGCCGGCCGGCTCGGGGCCGAGTCGCTGGCGGCGGTCGCGGTCGGCGCCAGCGTGTGGTTCTTCGGCTTCGCACTGTGCCTGGGCGTGATGATGGCCATCTCGCCGATTGCGGCGCGGCACTACGGCGCCGGCAACCCCGAGCTGATTGGGCGGTATACGCGCCAGGGCATGTACCTCGGCGCTGGCATCGGCTTCGTGCTGATAGCGATGGCATACGCGACCGTCGGTCCGGTGCTGTTGAAGATCGGCATCGATGAGAGCTTCCGGGAGCTGACCGTTGGCTACGTCAAGGCGATCATCTGGGGTGGGCCCGCCATCTTCATCTTCCTGGCGCTGCGCTTCACGACCGAGGGCATCGGGCGGACGCGGCCGATTATGTACGCGTCGATCTTCTCGCTGGTTTGTAACGTATTCCTGAACTACGTTTTCATGTTCGGCCACTTCGGCGCGCCGGCACTGGGCGCGGTCGGTTGCGGCGTGGCAAGTGCGATCACGATGTGGCTGCTGATGATCGTTCTCGTCACCTACATGCTGCTGAGTCCGACCTATGCGCCGTTGAAGATCTTCTCGCGCATGGCGCCGGTGCGGCCTGACGTACTCAAGGAAATCGTCGTGCTCGGCGTACCGATAGCGATCACGATCACGGCCGAGGCCGGGCTCTTCAACGCCGTTTCAATCCTGATGGGCACCCGCGGCGCCGCGACCGCCGCGGCGCACCAGATTGCGATCAACTTCGCCGCGACGATGTTCATGATTCCACTGGCGTTGAGTTCGGCGATCACGGTGCGGGTCGGGCACGCCCTCGGCTCGGGCAACGGCGAGGCCGCACGCTACAGCGGCGCGCTGGGCATCTTCGTGTGCGCGGCCTTCATGACCGCTTCGGCCGCATTCCTGCTCGTGTTCCGCGACATGGTGGTGAACCTGTATACGAACGACGCATCGGTGACGGCGATCGCGATCAGCATGCTGCTGATGGCGGCCATCTTCCAGGTGGCTGACGGGGTCCAGATCGGGGCCGCCGGAGCGCTGCGCGGCTACAAGGACACGCGCATGCCGATGGTCATCAACATCATCGCTTACTGGGTGATCGCGTTTCCGCTGGCGTATCTCGCCACGGTGACCTATCAACTGGCGCCGGCATATACCTGGGGCGGTTTCGTCGCCGGCCTGTCGGCTGCGGCGATCCTGCTCACCTGGCGCTACGCGAAGGTGTCGCGCGGCTTCCTGGCCGCTTAGCCGCCCTGGCCGAAGTCGGGGGCGTCGCCGGCCAGGTATTCGTCTTCTTCGGGCGTATTCTCCCGGCCCAGCAACCGGTTACGGTGCGGGAAGCGGCCGAACTGCTCGATGATGTCACGGTGCAGCTCGGCGAACGTGGCCATGGTCTCGAACGTTTCGCGATAGGTCGGCGACACCGCGCCGGCCAGGCGGTTGAAGATTTCCACGGCCATTTCCTGCGCCTTCAGGGACTCGGCGTGCTGCAGCGGCATATAGAAGAATGCCTGCTGGATGGGCGTGAGGCCCTTGTCTTTCTTGCTACGCGCGCCTTCGACGCAGAGCTTGAGCGCGGCCTTGTCCAGCGCAAACGCGTCGGCGGTGTTGCGGTAGATGTTGCGCCGGAACTGGTCGAGCAACAGGATCAGCGCGAGCCTGCCGCGCGGATCGTCTGCCCAGTGGTTGAGCTGACCGGCCGACGCCTGGTCGATTTCGGCGGAAAATTCCTTCTTGCACTCCAGGTCGAAGACCTCGTCCTCGCCGAACCAGATATCCATGCGCCGATCGATCTGCGGCGCCGTCATGGCTTGCTCCCTGAACCAGAACTCCAGGATGGCGTCGATCCGCGCCTGGTCGGCCTCGGGGAGGGCGGCTGCTTCGCTCGGTGGTGTTTCGGACATCGCTCGTTTCCCGGTGGCCACAAATGCGAACCAGTTCACAATTTGGGCGGCACAGGCCATTTAAGGTCGTATCTGAGCAAAGACTGTATCAGATGACGGCGGTTCAGATGCCCAAACCACTTCGAATACTGGCGGCCGCATCCCTGGTCGCGCTGCTGGCCGGTTGCGGTGGTCCCACCGAGGGCCCCGAGGCGGCGCTGCGCGCCTGGGTGGCGCAGGGGCATGAACTCGCCGAAGAAAAGAACCGGCCGGGTCTCGTGGCCATGATCTCGCCCGATTACATCGATGCGCGCGGCAATTCCCGCGACGACATCAGCGACCTGTTCCGTATCTATTTCCTGCGCACGCATTCAGTGGCCCTGATCACCAAGATCGATGAGCTCAACGTGTTCGGCGACGACGCCGGCGAAGTCGTGCTGACGGTGGGCATGGCCGGCACGAATGACGGCACGTTCGGTTTCAGCGCAGATGCATATCGCTTCGAGATGGAGTTCGAACGCGACGGCAGCGATTGGTTGCTGACCTCGGCCCGCTGGGGCGAGGTTGGGGGAGACATGCGCTAGTCCGGGGGGGACGAGCATGAATAGGAAACTACGCGCGGCGGCAGCCGCATTGGTACTGATCAATTTCTCAGGTTGTGCGGGCATGACGACCCTCGTCAGCGCGCCAACGGTCAACCTCGACCACGTCGAGGTAACCGAACTGGGGTTCTCGGGGCAGACGTTCCTGCTGGCCTTTGACGTGGCCAACCCCAACCCCTTCCCGCTGCCCGTCAACAGCATTGCCTACGGCGTGGAACTCGACGGCCAGCGCTTTGCCACCGGGACCGCAACGGGTGGCTTCACGGTGCCAGCCTCGGGCACTGCCGAGTTCGCCATCTCGGTCGAGCTCGACCTTTTGAAGACGGCTCCGCCGCTGTTGTACACCGTGAAAGACAGCATGACGCGAGCCATTCCCTACGAGCTGAAAGGCGAGTTCGATCTCGACATCCCGGCCACAGAACCACTACGGTTTCGTAGTAGCGGCGCCGTGCGTTTCAGCGAGGTCGGACGCCACGCGCTGCAAATGCCCTGATCGCTGCCTTTGTTACGCGAGTAACCTTAGGCGCGCGACTGGCGCTGTCATATACTCAAGAGCTCGGGCTGCATTGGCGATTGATTCCCCGCAGCCCAATCCGGCGCGCCACACGCCACCTTAATAACAACCAGATCGGGGGGCACGCGAAAAGCGTTGCCCTCGGGATGCGCATGACCGAGCGAACAGCGACAGGTCTGTATGACCCGGCATTCGAGCGCGACAGTTGCGGCTTCGGCCTGATTGCCAACCTCGATGACTTGCCGAGCCACTGGGTCGTCGAGACGGCGATCTCCGCGCTCGCTCGCCTGACGCATCGCGGCGCCGTCGCCGCCGACGGCAAGACCGGCGACGGTTGCGGGCTGCTTATCAAGTTCCCCGAGTCGTTCATGCGCACCGTCGGCGACGAGCTCGGCTTCGCGCTTGCCGGGCGCTTCGCCGCCGGCACCGTGTTCCTGAGCCAGGACCAGGCCACCGCTGACGAGGCACGCGGGACCGTCGACGCCGCCATCGCCGAGATCGGCCTCGAGGTCGCCGGCTGGCGTGTCGTGCCGACCGATCCCTCGGTCTGTGGCCAGCAGGCGCTCGAAACGCTGCCGCGCATCGAGCAGGTCTTCGTCAACGCGCCCGACGGCATGCCGCGCGGCCGCTTCAATCGCCGCCTGTTCCTCGCGCGCCGCAAGGCGGAGAAACGGCTCGGGGAGGGCGCGACGTATATCGCCAGCCTGTCGTCGGCGTCGATCAGCTACAAGGGCATGATCATGCCCAGTGCGCTGCCGGAGTTTTACCCGGATCTCTGCGACGAACGGCTCGAGTCATCGGTGTGCGTTTTTCACCAGCGATTCTCCACCAATACGTTGCCGGAGTGGCGCCTCGCGCAGCCGTTCCGCTTCCTGGCCCACAACGGCGAGATCAACACGATTGCCGGCAACCGCAACTGGGCCAGGGCCCGCACCCGGAACTTCCTGTCCGACAAGCTCGATGATCTCTCGGACCTCGACCCGATCGTCTCGCTGACCGGCTCCGATTCGTCGAGCCTCGACAACATGCTCGAGGTTATGCGCGCCGGCGGCATGGATGTGCTGCAGGCAATGCGCATCATGATTCCGCCGGCCTGGCAGACCGTCGACGACTTCGACCCGGATGTCCGCGCGTTCTACGAGTTTTTCGATTGCCACATGGAACCCTGGGACGGCCCGGCAGGCATCGTACTCACCGACGGACGTTACGCGGCGTGTTGCCTCGACCGCAATGGCCTGCGCCCGGCCCGCTACGTGATCACGAAAGACCGGCACCTGACCGTTGCGTCCGAAGTCGGCGTTTACGACTACGACGAGAAAGACGTCGTCACAAAGGGCCGCCTCGGCCCGGGCGAGATGCTCGCCGTCGACCTGGTCAACGGCGTCATGCTCGACAACGAGGACATCCACGATCTGCTGAAAACACGGGCACCGTACAAGAAGTGGCTCAAGCAGGGCGTGCGCTACCTGGACTCGGAACTGATCGACACGCACATGGCGGCCGAGCCGTTCGACGAGCCGACGCTGGCGAGCTACCAGAAGATGTTCAACATGAGCCGCGAGGAACTGAACGACATCGTCGCGGTGCTGGCGCAGGCCGAGGCGGAGGCCGTCGGCTCGATGGGTGACGACACGCCGATGGCCGTGTTGTCCGAGAAGATTCGTTCGCCGTTCGACTATTTCCGGCAACAGTTCGCGCAAGTCACCAACCCGCCAATCGACTCGCTGCGCGAGCGCATCGTGATGTCGCTGCAAACGAACATCGGCGGCGAGTCGAACCTGTTCGATGTCGGCCCGGAGCACGCCACCCAGGTCATCATCAACTCGCCCGTACTGTCGCAGCGCAAGCTGCGCCAGCTGCTGGGCGAAGACCTGTACGCCGACAGCCACACCTTCATCGACCTCAACGTCGATGAGAGCATGAGCCTGCCCGACGCGCTCGACCAGATCTGTGGCGCCGCTGAACAAGGGGCGCGCGATGGCAAGCTGATCGTGATGCTGTCGGACCGCTACCTGCAGCAGGGCAAGCTGCCCGTACACGCGCTGCTTGCGACCGGCGCGGTGCACCACCACCTGGTGCAAAAGGGCCTGCGCTGCGACGTCAATATCATCGTCGAGACCGGCGTGGCGCGTGACTCACATCACTTCGCGTGCCTGATCGGCTACGGCGCGACGGCGGTGTACCCGTACCTCGTCTACCAGTCGCTGCACGACATCGCGACGCGCGGCAACCTCGATCGCCAGCAGCAGCTCGGCCGCAGCTACCGCCGCGGCATCCGCAAGGGCCTGTTCAAGATCATGTCGAAGATGGGCATCTCGGCCATCTCGAGTTACCGCGGCGCGCAGTTGTTCGAGATCGTCGGCATGAACTCGGAGGTCGTCGACCGCTGTTTCAGCGGCACCACGTCGCGTATCGAGGGGACGGGTTTCGACGACCTGCTCGAGGACCAGAAGCAACTGGCCAGGCAGGCCTGGAAGCCGCGCATCCCGATTAACCAGGGCGGGCTGCTCAAGTACGTGCACGGCGGCGAGTATCACTGTTACAACCCGGAAGTCATCAACAGCCTGCAGGCCGCGGTGCGCACGGGCGACTACGCGCTGTATGCGAAGTATGCGGAGCTCGTCAACGACCGTCCGGTCGCGACGCTGCGTGACCTGATGACGATGAAGCCGGCCGGGCCGCCCGTGCCGCTCGACGAGGTCGAGCCGATCGAGGACGTGCTGCTGCGTTTCGACAGCGCCGGCATGTCGCTGGGCGCTTTGTCGCCGGAGGCGCACGAAGCGCTCGCAATCGCGATGAACCGCATCGGTGGTCGCTCAAACTCGGGCGAGGGCGGCGAGGACCCGCGGCGCTACCGCACCGAGCGCGTGTCCAAGATCAAGCAGGTGGCATCGGGGCGCTTCGGCGTCACGGCCGAATACCTCGTCAACGCCGAGGTCATACAGATCAAGATCGCGCAGGGCGCCAAGCCCGGTGAGGGCGGGCAGCTACCGGGCCACAAGGTCAACGAGATGATCGCCAGGCTGCGCTACGCGAAGCCGGGCGTGGGGTTGATCTCACCGCCGCCGCATCACGACATCTATTCGATCGAGGACCTCGCGCAGCTGATCTTCGACCTCAAGCAGGTCAACCCGGAGGCGCTGGTGTCGGTGAAGCTCGTGGCCGAGCCGGGCGTCGGTACGATCGCCGCCGGCGTGGTCAAGGCCTATGCCGACCTGATAACGATCTCGGGCTACGACGGCGGCACGGGCGCCAGCCCGCTGAGCTCGGTCAAGTACGCCGGCAGCCCCTGGGAGCTGGGTCTGTCCGAGGCGCACCAGGTGCTGCGCGGCAACGACTTGCGCCACAAGGTAAGGCTGCAGACCGACGGCGGTCTCAAGACCGGCCTCGATGTGGTCAAAGCCGCCATGCTCGGCGCCGAGAGCTTCGGCTTCGGCACGGCGCCGATGGTGGCGCTGGGCTGCAAGTACTTGCGCATCTGTCACCTCAACAACTGCGCGACCGGCGTTGCGACGCAGAACAACGTGCTGCGCAGTGAGTATTTCACCGGGCTGCCCGAGATGGTCATCAACTTCTTCCGCTTCGTGGCCGAAGAGACGCGCATGATCATGGCCGAGCTCGGCGTGAGAAAACTCGAGGACCTGATCGGTCGGGTGGACCTGCTGGACCTCGAGGATGGCAGCACCGCGCGCCAGTCGCGCCTCGACCTGTCGCCGATTGTCTCGGACGCCGGGCTGGCGAAAGACGCGCCGCAGTTCTGCACGGACCTGCGCAACGAACCGTTCGACAAGGGTGAGCTGGCCCAGGAAATGCTGGCCGCCGTGCGGCCGGCGATCGAGGCAAAAGAAGGCGGCAAGTTCGGCTTCGAGGTGCGCAACTTCAATCGTTCTATCGGCGCGCGCCTCGCCGGCGAGATCGCCAGGTTGCACGGTAACGAGGGCATGCGGGACGCGCCCCTCGACATCCTGCTGCGCGGCACGGCCGGGCAGAGTTTCGGCGTATGGAACGTGGCCGGGCTGAACATGACCCTGATCGGCGACGCCAACGACTACGTCGGCAAGGGCATGACCGGCGGCCGCATCGTCATACGGCCTCCCGAGGACGCGGGCTACAAGGCGCGCGAGACGGCCATTATCGGCAACACCTGTCTCTATGGCGCCACGGGCGGCGAGCTGTATGCGGCGGGTACCGCCGGCGAACGCTTCGCCGTGCGCAACTCGGGCGCCGTCGCCGTTATCGAAGGCACCGGGGACCATTGCTGCGAGTACATGACCGACGGTGTCGTCACCGCGCTCGGGCCAACCGGCGTCAATTTCGGCGCGGGCATGACCGGGGGCTTCGCCTACGTGCTCGATATCGACCGCCGCTTCGTGGACCGCTACAACCACGAGCTGATCGATATCCACCGCATCAATTCCGAGAGCCTCGAGGCGCACCTGCATCACCTGCGCGCGATGATCATGAACCATGTCGAGGCCACCGGCAGCCAGTGGGGCGAGCAGATCCTCGACGACTACCGGACCTTCCTGCCGAAATTCTGGCTGGTCAAACCGAAGGCAGCGGAGATCGGCACGCTGATCGAATCGCTGAGGCAGGCCGCGTAACGATGTCCAAGCATCCGCTGCAATTCCTCGAAGTCCCGCGCCGCGACCCCGAGAAGGAGGCGCCGGAAGACCGCGTCCAGCACTTCGGCGAGATCTACGGGCATTACGACGCCGCTAACGCCGCCGCGCAGGCGGGCCGCTGCCTGTCATGCGGGAACCCTTATTGCGAGTGGAAGTGCCCGGTCCACAACTACATTCCCAACTGGCTCGACCTCATCGAGCAGGGCAAGTTGTTCGAAGCCGCTGAGCTGTCGCACCAGACCAACTCGCTGCCCGAGATCTGCGGCCGCATCTGCCCCCAGGACCGCCTGTGCGAGGGCGATTGCACGCTGAACAACGGCATCGAGGCGGTCACGATCGGCAGCATCGAGAAATACATCACCGACGAAGCCGTGGCGCAGGGCTGGCGCCCCGACATGTCCAACGTCGCCGACTCGGGCAAAACGGTCGGCATCGTCGGTGCCGGGCCCGCAGGCCTGGCTTGCGCTGACGTGCTCGCGCGCAATGGCGTTCGCGCGGTCGTCTACGACGCCTACCCGGAAATTGGCGGCTTGCTGACGTACGGCATCCCGCCGTTCAAGCTCGAGAAGCAGGTTGTCAGGACGCGCAGGGAAATACTCGAGGGCATGGGCGTGCGGTTCGTGCTCAACACGCGCATCGGCGACGACAAGCCGCTCGACGAACTGCTCGAGGAACACGATGCCGTGTTCCTGGGTATGGGCACTTACAAGTACGTGCGCGGCGGTTTCCCGGGCGAGGACACACACGGTGTGCACGACGCGCTGCCGTACCTGATCGGCAACATCTACTGCGAGTTCGGCGAGGAAGACCCGAAGTGGCCGTACATCGACCTCGCGGGCAAGAAGGTCATCGTGCTCGGCGGCGGCGACACCGGCATGGACTGCGTGCGAACCGCCGTCAGGCAGGGCGCTGAGACCGTGCAGTGCGTGTACCGGCGCGACGAGGAGAACATGCCCGGCTCGCGGCGCGAGGTGCAAAACAGCAAGGAAGAAGGCGTTGAGTTCCTGTTCAACCGCCAGCCGCTCGAGATCATCGGCAACCCGAACGGCGTTTCGGGGGTCAGGGTGATCACAACCGAGATGGGAGAGCCGGGCCCCGACGGCCGCCGTCGGCCCGAACCGGTCGAAGGTACCGAGGAGGTGCTGCCGGCCGACGCTGTCGTCATCGCATTCGGCTTCCAGCCGAACCCGCCGGGGTGGTTCGGGGACTACTCGATCGAAACCCTGCCCAGCGGCAAGCTCCGGGTGGCGACCCACGGGGACTTCCCGTTCCAGACGACGAACCCGAAGATCTTTGCCGGTGGCGACATGGTGCGCGGCTCGGACCTCGTGGTAACCGCGGTCTTCGAAGGCCGCGAGGCGGCCAACAGCATCGCTGATTACTTGGGCGTATGATATCGGCAGCCATGTCTGCCACCACACGAAATTCCTTATACACGCTGCTCATGGTGCTGATCGGTGCGATCGCGGCGACGGGCGTTGCCGACGACGTGTCTAACGATTACGCCGAAGATGCGCTCAAGCGAGCACTGGCGACCTTTGCAGTGGCGCGAACGCTGAACGGCGTCATCTCCGTGGCGCAGGGCACCGAGATCGCGCTCGAGCCCGGCGGTGTCGGCGTGATGCTGACGCCGGGCCAGATTCTCGACCCGATCAACGATCTCGTCGAACGCTTCTCGAGCGTGATGCTTGTCGCGGCCAGCTCGCTCGGCCTGCAGATAGTACTACTGGAAATCCTGTCGTGGTGGGTACTCACGGTCGCACTGATCGCCAGTCTCGTGGTCGCCCTGCTGGTGATGTGGTCGCCCGAGCTGCGCAACAACCGTGTCATTGCGGTGATTCCGAAAATAGCGCTGGTGCTGACGGTGATTCGGTTCGCATTGCCGGTAATCATTATCTGCACCAACTTCGTGTTCCAGACCTTCCTCGAGACCCGGCACGACGCGGCGTCGAGCGAACTCAGCGCCTCGGCCACCCAGATCGAACAGATTAGCGCCGACATCGAAACGGACGACCCGAGGACCGATTCGGAAGCAGCGAATGCCGATGAAGGCGCATTCGAGCTGCCGACCTGGGATGAAGTCAGGGAATCGGCCAGCCGGCTCTACTCCAGCACAACCGACTGGATTCGTTCGAACGGCGTGTCGGAGAGAATCGCAGGACTACAGGAAAGCGCGTCCGAGGCCACCAGCCACATCATCGACCTGATCGTGATATTCGTGCTGCAGACCATCATCTTTCCCGTCGTGTTCCTGTGGCTCTTCGTCGAGGCGATCAAGGCGCTGGCCGCGCGGTCGCTGAACGTCGTTCGCAAGTCGGACTGAACTGTTGTAACAACCACCAGCGGGAAAAGAAAACCTCGCCACGAGGGCGGGGTC
>JASJCH010000017.1 GCA_030066075.1 Woeseiaceae bacterium | reverse complement strand
GCTGGATCCCGACAACGCCGTCACACACTACACGCTGGCGCTGGTCTACGAGAACCTCGACAACATCCGGCTGGCAACGCAGTCGTACGAAGACGCCATTCGCATTGCCCCCCGTGACTTCAACGTGCAGAACGCCTACGCGGTGTTCCTGTGCAAGCAGCGCGACTTCGACAATGCCCGTAAGCACTTCGACCGTGCAATCAAGGTGCCCGACAACGACAACGCCTACATCATGATGACCAATGCCGGCGTCTGCATGATGCAAAAGCCCGATGCTGCGTTGGGCGAGCAGTATTTTCGCGACGCGCTGACGCGTAAGGGAGACTACGGCGAAGCGTTGTTGCAGATGACTTTGCTGAAGTTCACGACCGAGGACTATCTCGGCGCGCGCGCCTTCCTCGAGCGCTTCCTGAGCACGAACACGCCGAGTGCCGGTGTGCTGTTGCTCGGCGTGCGCATCGAGGAGCAGCTCGGGGACGAGCGGGCGCGAACCGACTACTCGAACCGGATCCTGCGCGAATTCCCCGAGTCGGCGGAAGCCCGTAGCATCCTGGAATCAGGCTGAGCATGAGCGACGAGCAAGACAAACCAGTCGAAGACCAGGAGGCGGCCGAGGAGCAGGGCCCGCGCGGTGGCGAACGTCTCGCCGAGGCGCGTCGGGAACAGCAGATCAGCGTCCTCGACATTGCCAAGGAGCTGCACCTCGACGAAGCCAAGGTGCGGGCGCTCGAACGCAACGAGTTTGATGTGCTCGGCGCACCCGTCTTCGCGAAGGGACACCTGCGCAAGTACGCCGAGCTCGTGAGTATCGACCCGGACGATGTGCTCGAGGATTACTACAAGATGACCCGTCGGGACGCCATGCCGCCCGTCGTGGTCGCGCGCCGGCGCATGCGGCAGGAGGTCTCGCCGGGGCCGTGGATTGCGGTAATCATTGTGATTCTCGTCGTTGCGGCGGCGTACTGGTGGTTTGCCGTCTACTCCAGCCAGGTGCCGGCGCAGGCGCCCGGTGAGGCCGGTCAGCCTGCGGACGTTTCCGCGCAGCCAGCCGAGGTGCCGGCCGAGGTGCCGGCCGAGAGCCGTGCGTCCGGGGAGGAAACCGTGGTCGCAGAACCGGCGTCCGCACCCGTCGAGCAGCCTGTTGTTGCCGGCGAGGTGTCACTTTCGTTGGCGTTTAGCGGCGACTGCTGGACCGAAATATCGGACGCCACCGGGCGGCGACTGTTTTTCGAGATGGGCCGCGCCGGGCAGACGGTAACCCTGAGCGGTGTTGCGCCGTTTGCGGTCCTGTTCGGCAACGTCGATAACGTTGCCGTCGAGGTGAACGGCACTAACTACCCGGTGTCCTCGTCCAATCCCGGCAGTCGCATGGCCCGCCTGACCATCATGTCTCCCTGAATGACTGCAGTGAAACCCAAAGCTATTCGCGGAATGAACGACATTCTGCCGGACGTGTCCGGCACGTGGCGTTATCTGGAGACGGTGGTGCGCGATATCGTGCAGTCCTACGGTTACGAGGAGATTCGCCTGCCGCTGCTCGAGCACACCGAGCTCTTCAGGCGTTCCATCGGTGAGGTCACCGACATCGTCGAGAAGGAGATGTACACGTTCGACGATCGCAACGGCGAGAGCCTGACACTGCGACCTGAAGCGACGGCCAGTGTCGTGCGTGCGGGCATCACGAACGGCATGCTGCACAACCAGCGGCAGAAGCTCTGGACCTCGGGCCCCATGTTCCGTTACGAGAAACCGCAAAAGGGCCGCTACCGGCAGTTCTACCAGTTCGACGTCGAGGCGCTGGGATTCGAGGGCCCGGACGTCGACGCGGAACTCATCATCATGTGCGCGCGCATGTGGGAGGCGCTGGGTCTGTCGCGGCTGACGCTCGAGATCAACTCGCTGGGCACGGCGGAGTCAAGAAAACGCTACCGTGAAACCCTCGTGCAGTACTTTTCCAACGTGAAAAGTCAGCTTGATGAGGATAGTATTCGGCGCCTTGACCAGAATCCGCTACGGATCCTGGACAGCAAGAACCCGGAAATGCAGGAGATCGTGGCGGCCGCACCCGTGATGATCGACTTCCTCGATGAGGAGTCTTTCCAGCATTTTCAGAAACTTAAGGGGCTTCTGGACGCCGCGGGCGTGTCCTACACCGTGAATCCGCGCCTGGTGCGCGGGCTCGACTACTACAGCCGCACGGTTTTCGAATGGGTCACCGATGCGCTGGGCTCGCAGGGAGCCGTGTGCTCGGGCGGCCGTTACGACGGCCTGGTCGAAAAACTCGGCGGCCGATCGACGCCGGCGGTGGGCTGGGCGATGGGCATCGAGCGCCTGGTCGCCCTGTTTGAGGCTTGCGGCGGTGTAGCGCCGCCGACGGACGCCGACGTTTACGTAGTGGCCGTCGGGGACGGGACGCTGGAGACGGCTTTCGGGATTGCCGAGCGCTTGCGTGATGAAGTGGCCGGCATCCGCGTGGAACTGAACCTCGGCGGCGGCAGCTTCAAGTCGCAGCTGAAGCGCGCCGACAAGAGCAACGCCGAGTTTGCGTTGATCCTTGGCGAGCAGGAAATCGCCGACGGGCGCGCCGGGCTTAAACCATTGCGCAGCACTGCAGAGCAAAGCAGTGTGGCATTCGAGGAATTGCCGGCCAGACTGGCCGGACTGTTAGGAAAGGCATAGTTCGTGGACGATTTACAGTCAGAGAAAGAACAAATCGAAGAGATGAAAGCGTGGTGGGCCGAGTACGGCCGCTACGTGATCGCAGGCGTCGTTATTGCCGTTGGCCTGCTACTCGGTTTCAACTACCACAAGAGCAGCAAACTCGAGGCTGAGCTGCAGGCGTCCGACCTGTTCGAGTCCCTCGCCGGTTACGTGGTGGACGGCGATCTCGACGCCGCGACGCCCGTGGCCGAGGAGCTCTACAGCAATTACGCGAACACGGCCTACGCGGCGCAGTCGCGGCTGGTGATGGCGCGGCTCTTTATGGATCAGAACCGCGATCAGGACGCGGCTGACGCGCTGCGCGAGCTCCTGGGCATGAGCGGCAACGGCGCGCTAAAGCACGTCGCACGAGCGCGGCTGGCCCGAATTCTGCTTTACCAGGACAAGCCTCAAGAGGTGCTCGACCTGCTGGCCGAGCAGACCAACCCGGGCTTCGCCGGTCTCTATGCCGAGGCGCGCGGCGACGCGCACGCCGCGCTGGGCGATTACGAGGCGGCCGCAACGGCGTATGAAGAGGCGCTCGCGGACACCAGCCAGGCGGTTAATCGTGGCGTCGTCCAGATGAAGCTGCTCGACCTGCCCGATGAACTGCCGATGCCGACCGCGGAGCCGGCGCCGGAGCCGGCTGCGGAAGAAGCCGGCGCGGAAGAGGCGTCTCCGGAAGCCGCAGAGCCAGCGGTCGAAGAAGGGGCGGAGCCCGTTGCAGAGCCCGAGGCCGGGGCAGCCGAGTGAGGCCGCTGTTGCGCCTTCTGTCCCTGGTGGTTGCCGCACTGGCGCTGTCGGCCTGTGGCATTTTCGGCGACGATGACGAGGACGAACTCGAGCCGCTCGAGCTCGTCGACATCGAGACCAAGATCAAGGTCCAGCGGCTGTGGAAGACCAACGTGGGCGGCGGCGCCGAATTTCTGCGCGTTGCGCTGCAACCGGCCGGAGACGGCAACCGCATCTATGCGGCAAGCCGCGACGGCAACGTCGTTGCGCTCGACCCGCAGTCGGGCAGGACCATCTGGCGCAGTGAGCTCGACGTCGAGCTCTCTGCGGGGCCCGGCGTTGGTGAGGGTCTCGTCGTCGTCGGGGCTGCCAAAGGGAGCCTGATTGCGATCGACGCCGACTCCGGTGAGGAGATGTGGCGTGCGAATATCACGGGCGAGACGCTCGCCCGGCCGGCTATCGACGACGATACGGTCATGGTGCTGACCATCGACAGCCGCCTTCGCGCCCTGTCCGCTTTCGACGGCACGAACCGCTGGATTGTCGAACAGTCCACTCCCGACCTGACGATGCGCGGCTCGGCGGCCCCCGTCGTTGTGGGTACGTCGGTCATCGCCGGCTTCGACAACGGCCGCCTCGTCGCGGTCAACGTGGCCTCCGGCGACCGGATGTGGGAGTCGCTGCTGTCGCCGCCGACAGGCCGATCCGACCTCGAGCGCTTGTCGGACATCGACGGCCTGATCAGTGTGGTCGGCCAGGACATTTATGCGACCGGCTACCAGGGCAACCTGGCCTCTATCGCGGCGGAGTCGGGCCAGATTTTGTGGTCGCGTGAAGTGTCGAGCTACGAGGGCGTGGCGGCTGACTGGAACAACCTGTACACGGTTGACGAAGAAGGCGTGGTCATCGCGCTGACGCGACGCAATGGCGACGAGACCTGGCGTCAGAATTCCCTGCTGCGCCGCGAGCCGACGGTACCCGTGCCGTTCCAGACCACCGTGGTGGTGGGCGACCTCGAGGGCTACCTGCATTTCTTCAGTAATTTCGACGGTGACCCGGTCGCACGCGTGCGCGTGGGCAGCAAGGCGATCTCCGTCGAGCCGGTCGTCGTCGCCGATCGGCTATTTGTGCAGAGCGATGATGGCAGTGTCTCGGCCTATGTCATTCAGCTACCCGAGAGCCCGGGCGACGCCCCTGCGGTTTCTGACGAAGACGCCTGAGCCGCTCGACCAGGTGCTGCGCCATGCTTCCCGTCATTGCTCTGGTTGGCCGACCGAACGTCGGCAAATCGACGCTGTTCAACCGGCTCACGCGTTCGCGTGACGCACTTGTCGCCGACTACCCGGGCCTGACCCGCGATCGCCAGTACGGCTTCGGCCGACTCGGCCCGGTCCCTTACATCGTTATCGACACCGGCGGCGTCGCCGGCGGCGAGGAGGGCATCAACGAGGCGATGGTCGAACAGACCGTGCGCGCACTGGAAGAAGCCGACGTTGCTCTGATCCTGGTCGATGCACGCGAGGGTATTTCGGCCGCCGACGAGCACGTGGCGGATCTCGCGCGCAGGAACGGCAAGAAGACCTGGCTCGTCGTCAACAAGGGCGAGGGCCTCGACAGCGCTATTGCCGGCGCCGAGTTTCATGCGCTCGGGCTGGGCGAACCGATCGTTGTGTCGGCGGCTCATGGCGACCACATCAACGCGCTGATGGAAGCCGTTCTCGAGGACTACGAGCCCGGCGAGGAAGAGTCCGTCCCGTCCTACGACGATGACGAGCATGCCCTGCGAATCGCGGTGGTCGGCCGTCCCAACGTCGGCAAGTCAACGCTGATTAACCGGTTGATCGGCGAGGACCGGCTTGTCGTCTACGACATGCCCGGCACGACCCGCGACAGCGTGTCGGTGCCGTTCGAGAAAAACGATCGCAAGTATGAGCTTATCGACACGGCCGGCATTCGGCGTCGCTCGAAAGTGCGCGAGGTCATCGAGAAGTTCAGCATCGTCAAGGCGCTGCAGGCGATCGACCGTGCCGAGGTCGTGATCGCCGTGCTCGACGCGCACGAAGGTGTTACCGAGCAGGACGTCAGCCTGCTGGGCCTGGTGCTTGAGCGCGGCCGTTCGCTCGTGATCGTCACCAACAAATGGGACGGCATTTCGGCCGAGCAGCGCAAGCAGGTCAGGGACCAGCTCGACCGGCGGCTGCCGTTCCTCGATTTCGCCGAGCGTATTACGATTTCGGCGCTGCACGGTACGGCCGTTGGCGATGTGCTGCCAGCCGTCGAGCGCGCCTTCAAGGCCGCGGTGATCGACATGCCGACGACCGACCTGACGCGGGAGCTCGAGAGCGCGGTCACCGCACATCCGCCGCCGCTCGTGCGCGGCAGGCGCATCAAGCTGCGCTATGCGCACCAGGGCGGGCGCAATCCGCCGGTCATCGTCATTCACGGCAACCAGACAGAGCGGGTGCCGGATTCATACCGGCGCTACCTGATCAATCACTATCGCAAGGTGTTCAAGCTGCGAGGCACGCCCGTGCGGCTGCAGTTCAAGTCCAGCGATAACCCCTATAAGGGTCGACGCAACAAGCTCACGCCGCGCCAGGAGCGTCGCCGCAAGCGCCTGATGAAGCGCGTAAAAAAATAAAAAGCGGTAGGAGCGCCCCATGGGCGCGACCCATCAATTCCTGATATAACAGGCACATGGGACCCGCCACAAAAACAATAACCCTGGACGGGCAGTTCACGATGCACCGCGCCGGCCACATTGATTCGCCGACGCTGGCGTACGAAACCTGGGGTGAACTCAACGACCAGCGCAGCAATGCGATCCTGATCTTCGCCGGTCTGTCACCGTCAGCACATGCCGCGTCGTCGGCCGAGGATCCGTCGGACGGCTGGTGGGAGGACATGATCGGCCCCGGGCTGCCGCTGGACTCGAATCAGTTCTACATCATCTGCGTCAACTCGCTGGGCAGCTGCTTCGGCTCGACCGGTCCGGCGTCGATCGACCCGGTGACTGGCGAGATGTACAGGCTGAGCTTCCCGGTGCTGACGCTCGAGGACGTCGCCGAAGCGGCTTACGGGGTGGTTTGCAAGCTGGGCATCGAGCAGCTGCACACGGTGATAGGTTGCTCGATGGGCGGCATGAGCGGTCTGGCGTACTGCGTGAATCATCCCGGGAAGGCGCGCAATTTCATCTCCATTTCGTCGGCGACACGGGCCGAGCCGTTCTCCATCGCCGTACGCTCGTTGCAGCGCGAAATCATCCGTTCCGATCCCAAGTGGAAGGATGGAAACTACGATGTCGACGACCCGCCGCTGATTGGCCAGCGCCTCGCGCGCAAGCTCGGCATGATGACCTACCGCTCGCCGGAAGAGTGGGTGCAGCGCTTCGGCCGACAGCGCACGACGGCCACGGACGAGACCATTAATGACCCATTCGGCGTTCGCTTTTCCGTGGAGTCGTATCTCGAGAATCACGCCAACAAGTTCAGCGGCGGATTCGATCCGAACTGCTACCTGTACCTGTCGCGGGCCTCGGATCTTTTCGATCTTGCCGAGCACGGCGGCTCGCTCGAGTCCGGGTTCAAGCGATTGCAGCTGCAGCGCACGCTGGTGATCGGCGTCACGACCGACATCCTGTTCCCGCTGCACCAGCAGCAGGAACTGGCGGCCGGCCTTGCCGCCGTGTGCCTCGACACGCGCCTGATCGAACTCGACTGCATCCGCGGCCACGATTCGTTCCTCGTGGACATGGATGCTTTCCGCCCCGTCATCTGCGAGTTCTTCGAGGGCGACTGCGCGTAGGAGCGGCCCATGGCCGCGATTGACCATGTCTCTATTCGACGAACTTAAACGCCGCAACGTCATCCGCGTAGCCGCGGGCTACATCGTCCTTGCCTGGCTCGTCGTCCAGGTCGTCGAGACCATCTTTCCGGCGTTCGGTTTTGGCGACGAGGCTGTGCGATTTGTCGTGGTCGGTTTCGCGGTGGGCTTTATTCCGGTCGTCGTCCTGGCGTGGGTGTTCGAGTGGACGCCGCAGGGTATCCGGGTGGATGAGGGCGATGTCGAACCAGGCGCGGCAAACCTTGCCATGGCGAAGCGTTGGGACCGGATCGTCATGATCATCCTCGCCGTAGCCGTCGCATTCTTCATGGTCGAGAATTATCTCGATCGGCCTGTCGACGTCGAGCCGGCTGTGGCAGTGATACCGTTCGAGGGCGCTGGTCTGGACCCCGACCTTGCGTTCCTTCAGGCCGGCGTGCCAGGGGGCGTGCATGGGTCTCTCGCCCGTGTTCCCGAACTCGTCGTGTCGGCATGGTCAACGGCTAAAAGCCTGAGCGCCGACGGCCTGAGTGCCCAGGAAATCGCAAAGAAGCTGAAGGCGCCCAGTGTGCTCGAGGGTACTGTGCGAGCCGCCGGTGAGGTATTCCGCATCGAGGTGCGACTCACTGACACTAAGTCAGGGCGGGCAATCTGGCAGGAAACCTACGAGGGGGTAATCGCGGACGTCTTTGCGATCCAGGACGAAATTACTGCTAATGTGCTGGCCGGCCTGCAGGTGCGACGTGCCGATTCGTTGCCGAAAGTGCAACGGACCAACCCGGAGACTTATCGACTGACCCAGCAAGCCTGGACGATAAATACTCGGGAGAGCGGGCCGGGAAACCATGGTTCTGTCGCGCGTGGTCTTCTCGAGGATGCCCTGGCGCTTGACCCGGATTACATCCCGGCGATCAATGCGCTGGCTTATGCCGCATTTAACCAGGCAAGGAACGGCAAAATACCACGAGCAGAAGCAGACGCCATTTGGGCTGACGCCAAAGAGCGTGTACTGGCCATCGATCCGAACGACGGTGTCGCAAATATCTGGCTGGCCTGGGGGTTATTCTGGGAGCAAAGAGAAATCGCACACGCCAACCAGCATTTGCAGATCGCCCTGCGCACGGGGCTCAATGACCTGGAAGCGCTGCGGATGATGGCCGGTTTTGCCCGGCGTACCGGCAATGCCGAAGCCGCACTGTTGTTCGGCGATCGCGCGCTGGCCGTGGATCCCATGTGCGAAAACTGCCAGTGGCAGCAAACAGAGAACCTGTTTTATGCAGGCCGATTCGATGAAGCCATCCGGGCGAAGGAGCGCCTGCAGAAAATAATCAGCGGAGGCTACAACAACCACGCCATCATGTTGCTGAGAGGCGGGGATGCGGATGGGGCGCTCGAGGTTATCGCCGGATCAGATGCCCCGGATCAGTATCTACACATCAAAGCAATCGCATACCATTTGCAGGGAGATTCGGAAGGGTTTGACGACGCCGTGACGCGGCTGTCGCAGACGGAGAAAGACCACACGGAATTTTACGTTGCCGTGGTCTACGCGATGACCGGCGATGCCGAGCGGGCTTTCGAGGTGCTTTGGCGGGTAGCCGAACACTATGATCGTATGCAATACGAGGTGTTCCTGCCGCAATTCGACAGTTTGCGTGATGACCCGCGCTGGACGGAACTGCGTGAGCGTCTCGATATAAGCGAACAGCAAGTAGCAACTCTCGACTTCTCGCCGATCCTCGAGAGTGCGCCGTGATCATCAAGCGCATGGCACAGGCAATTCGGCGCCAGGACTGGTTTACGGTCTTTGTCGAGATACTAGTGGTCATTGTTGGCCTGATGCTGGCGTTTCAATTGGATCGCTGGTGGGAGCAGCGTGGCGATCGAGCCCAGGAGGCGCAATACGTCGCGCGACTGATTGTCGACGTGCAGGCCGATATCGAGAGTCTCGAGTATGCCCTGGAGCTGCAGTCATTGCGCCTCGACCTCGCCACGCTGCTGATGGACGTCGTCGCGGACCCGGAACTGGCAATGCGTCGGCCGGTCGAGTTCCTGGGTGCAATAGTGCAGTCGAGTTACCTCTACACGCCGGTCCTGACAGCCCATACGTTCGAGGACCTGCGTTCCACCGGGAACATGCGCTTGTTACGCGACCCGGATATCAAGAATCTCCTGTACGACTATTACGGGTACGAAGCCGACCAGAGACAATTTGAAGCCATCTGGTTTCCGCAAGAGCTCCACCATTTCAAGCTGGCGGCCGGGATAAACAGCCTTGAGCAAGAGAGATTCATCCAGGACACCTGGGTGTTTTTCCGGCCCGACATCATGCAGGAGGTCAGAACGGCTGACGTTGACGAAGATGACCTTCGCGCTACGCTTGACCGCTTCCTGTCGCGACAGGAGTTCGTCGACTGGTTGCCGCAAACGCGCAACATGCAGCAATTGCAGATTCGCCGTAACGAATCAATTCTCGAAAAAGCGAGATCACTGCAGGGCAGGTTGACGGAATACCTGGCGTCGATTCAGACCTAGTACTCGTAATCCCAAGGCCAATCCAGGCTGTCGACCCAGGGTTTCCAGCGCGGGTCGTCGACCATTACACGCAAGTAGGCGTCGTAGACCATGCTCCACGGAGGAATGCCATCGACTTGCGCAAGCCATTCGAACGCCTGGTCGTTGTCGCCGCGGCTGGCGTAAATCATCGCGGCTGACATACGAGCTTCGGGAACCGGTATTGAGGTGATCACCTCGAGGAGCTGGTCCGACTCGGCAACACGGCCAGCGCCATAGAGTGCGACCGCCTTGCGCGTCATGTTGAACCTCTCAATCGGGAGACCTTCGAGCAGCTCCAGAGCTTTCGCATACTGGCCGATCACATTGTGAATATCGATCATGCCCTCACGAAATGCCGTCGTATTTCCACTAAGTTCCAGCGCACGGTCCATCGCGAGCCTGGCCTCTTCGGTGCGGTGATGCTGGATCAGCGCGTTGGCTTTGTTATTGGGCCAAATGGCAGCGAGAGGATCGATGTCGGCAGCTTTGTCGTAGAGCCTGACCAGTTCATCGATATCGCCCTGGCGGCCTGCATGCTGGGCCATGATGCCGAGCGTTAGCGGGTTGTTCGGCTCGGCTGCGAATGCCATTACGTACTGTTCGAGCATACCCGCCCGGTCCCCGTCTCTACCCAGCGCCTGGCCGAGTCGCACGCGTGCCTCTGCATTGTCGGGGTCGAGTTCGAGCGCCTGCTCTACGGCTTCCCGCGCTAGTCGCAACCCTTCCTCACGGTCCATGCGATTCTTAAGCGCGGCCACGGCATAGGCAACCGACAGCCCGGTCCAGGCGGGGGCGTACCCCGGGTCTATGTCGACAGCCCGCTGGTAGAGTGCCAGCGCCTCCTGTTCGTCGCCCTCGGCGCGGCGGTTCCACAGGTAGCGTGCCTGCAGCACCAGCGTGTATGCCTCTTCGTCGATGCGTTGCGATTTCGGCGCATTACCGAGCAATGTCGACTTGAGCTGATCCACGACCTGTGCAGCGATGTCGTCCTGGATGTCGAACACGTTTTCGAGCCGGCGATCGTAGGTCTCAGACCAGCGGTGCGTGTCGGAACCTGCCTCGATGAGCTGGGCAGTGATCCGGATCTGGTCACCTGCCGTGCGCACCGAGCCCTCGAGCACGAACGCTGCGTTCAGCTGCGCCGCAATCTCGGGAATCGGCAGGTCCTTGTCCTTGAATGCGAACGCCGACGAGCGCGAGATGACACGCAGGTCCGGCACTTGCGCGAGCAGGTTGAGAATTTCTTCGGCGATGCCGTCGGACATGTACTCCTGGTCGCCGTCGGGTGACATATCCGCAAAGGCGAGCACGGCGATGGACCGCTCACCGTAAGCCTCGACGACCGCTGTGCTGCGTCCCTCTTCGCGTGCCGCCTCCGCGATGGCCGCCTCCCGCGACTCAGAGAGGACGAACTTGTCGAACGCGAAGTAGCCGATAGCGACGGCGAGCACGATCATGATGCCGCGATCGAACTTGCGCCCCGTGCCCGCCGCGGCGTTCTGCGACCGGTCTATGGAAGAGTCGAGCCTCAGGCCTTCCGGGGTCAGCTCGAAGGCCCACGAGAGAATCAGGACGGGTAGCAGCCCGACGGCCAGCCCGGTAATGACATAGCGAATGGCGGCGTCCGAAAAGCCGTACAGCGGCAATATGGTCTCGGCAACCTGGATGATCAGCCAGGCCGTGACGACATAGGCCGCTGCGACACGTAGAACATTGCGGCGCTTCAATTCACTGATCAGGGACATACAGGCGGCGCCGCAACAGTAAACACACGATCAGGAGAGTACCGTAAAACACCAGTTCGGTCGCAAAGACATTGCGATTGTGCTCTGTGAACGGCGGCCAGGTGAGCGTCTCGAACCAGGGAACAGGAAGCACGAGGTGGGCATCGGAAAACGGCCAGAAGACGCCGATACCGAGCCCGTGGTTGTACATCGCATCGAGCGCCATGTGGCTGAGCCAGGCCAGCGACCAGAGCAAGACCACGCGGATCCCCACGAGATCGTCGAATCCGGGAATGAACATCAATAGCCCGAGTGTGGATGCCAGCAGCATGGTCACGAAGATGCTGTGGCTGACTTCGTACGATGCATGTCCCCAGCCGGGAAGCGGCAAGTCGGGAAGGTTTGCGAACAGGACAAACAGGTGGCCGACGAGCAGGTACCAGGCAAGGGAGCGTCCCTTCGGCAGGAAGAGCGCCGCCATCGACAGTCCGGCGAGGCTGTGGCCAACGGTTGTCATGCGGCCGGTTCCTCAGTCGCGCAATAACAAAGCCGGGTCCACGGCGTTGCCGTTCAGATAGGTACCGAAGTGCAGGTGCGCGCCCGTGACGCGCCCGGTCTTGCCGACCAGGCCGATGACGTCGCCGGTCGAAACTTCCCGGCCGTTCTCGACACCGATCTCGCTCAGGTGGCAGTACATCGTCACAAAGCCCTGGCCGTGATCGATAAAGACCGTGTTGCCGTTAAAGTAGAAGTCACCGGTTTCCGTCACCACGCCGGCGCGCGGCGCGAGTATCGGCGTGCCCATGGGCACGGCGATGTCCATCCCCGTGTGCGGCGAGCGCGGTTCGTTATTGAAAAAGCGCCGCTTGCCAAACGATGAACTGCGCGGCCCTTCCACGGGGCTTTCGAGATCCACGCCGGCTACCGGGACGTCGCGCCAGTTGTTGAGCGCCGCGTCGATAACTTTGCGTTCGCGATGGTAGCGAGCCAGGTCTTCCTCGCTCAGCGACACGTAGCTCCTGGCGACCTGCAGGTGCTCCTCGGCATAGGCATGCTCAACGACGTCGAAGGACATCGTGATCTCGTTGGCGAAGGTGATACTCGCGCGTCCGGTTGCTGCGCTGAGCGGCACGCCGACTGCAGCGCGCCACTGGCCGCCGTCGTCCATCACGAGCACCCGTTTGCCGTCGAACTCAACGACCGGCGGCTCGCCTTCCGCCGGGCCGAGATTGAGAAACGCGATGCCGCCGGGCCACGCGCTGTCGGCACTCGCGGTAAATGGCAGACACAGGATCAGAGCAAGTAGTGTCAGTTTCATGGTCTTTTGGACTTGACCGTCGCTGTAAGTTCGCCGCTCGCGAGCCGCGCCCGGATGTCGCTGCCGACCGTCGCATCGGCCGCATCGACAAGCACCTTGCCGGTTTCGACGTCTTCCACGATCGCGTAGCCGCGGTCGAGCGTCGCCAGGGGGCTGACCGCGTGCAGGCCACGGGCGGCTAGCTGGAGGCGGTGTTGTGCTGCGGCCGTCGTCCGGCGTCCCGATGATTGCAGCCGCTGCCATAAGTTTACGAGTGTGGGCCGCTGCTGCGCGACGCCCTGGCGCATGGCCAGGCGCAGCCGGCGCTGCATGTCATCGAGTCGTTCGTGCTGGCGCATCAGGGTCTGTTGCGGGCTGGTTTGCACGAGGCGGCGTGTCAGCCAGTCGAGAGTCTGGCCGCGGTCCTCGAGCGCGCGCTGGCCCAGCCGGGCGATGCGGACGGCATACGAGTTGATCGCCCGCAGCCAGTCTTCGCGATCGGGAACGACGAGCTCGGCCGCCCCGGAAGGCGTGGGCGCACGCACGTCGGCGACGAAGTCGGCGATCGTGAAGTCGACCTCGTGGCCGACGGCACTGACGATCGGGATCGGGCAGGCTGCGATGGCGCGCGCAAGGCCTTCATCGTTGAACGCCCAGAGATCCTCGAGGGACCCGCCGCCGCGGCCCATGATCAGCACGTCGCATTCGTCGCGTTCTATGGCCGAATTCAGCGCGGCGATCAGCTCAGCGGGCGCGGCCTCGCCCTGGACGGCTGCCGGGTAAATTACGACGGGGATCGACGGAAAGCGCCGGCCCAGAACGGTCAGGATGTCCCTGACCGCGGCACCGGAAGGCGAGGTGATGACGCCGATGCGCTCGGGCAGGTCCGGCAGCGCCTGCTTGCGGTCTTCGTCGAACAGCCCCTCGGCGGCGAGTTTTTTCTTGAGGACCTCGAACTGGCGCTTGAGCGCCCCTTCACCCGCGGGTTCGACCTGCTCGACGATCAGCTGGTAATCGCCGCGCGGCTCGTAGAGGCTGACGCGCCCGAAGGCGAGTACCTGGTCGCCGTTCTTGAGGCCGATCGTCGGGCCGCGCTGGCGCTGGCGGAAGAAGGCGCAGCGAATCTGCGCGGAGGCGTCCTTGAGGCTGAAGTAGATATGGCCGGAGGCCGGCCGGGCAATGTTGGAGATTTCGCCCTCGACCCAGAGGCGGGCGAGGCCTTTCTCGAGCAGCGTTTTGACCTGGCGATTGAGCTGGCTGACCGTGATTGCCGCCGCCATCCCGTTACCTTGGCCCGCTTTTTCCATGCTCGCGAGTATAAACAAGCTCGCAAAGCTTTTGCCGAAAATCTGATCGGCGTAATATTGGCCGATTAACCCCCGGCACAAGGACCTCGACCCCCTATGCGTATCGCCAAGGAAGCCCTCACGTTCGACGACGTTCTCCTGCAGCCCGGATACTCGTCGGTGCTGCCACACGAGGTCGACCTGAGTACGCAGCTAACCCGGGGCATTCGCCTGAACATTCCGCTCGTATCGGCGGCCATGGACACGGTCACCGAAGCCCGCCTGGCGATTGCGCTGGCGCAGGAAGGCGGTATCGGCATCATTCACAAGAACATGTCGGTAGAGATGCAGGCCCGCGAGGTTGCGACCGTCAAGAAGTTCGAGAGTGGCATCGTCCGCAAACCGATCACGGTGTCCCCCGACATGACGATCCGGGAGGTGCTCGACCTGACCCATTCGATGGGCATCTCGGGCGTGCCGGTGGTCGACGGCAAACGCACGGTCGGCATTGTTACGCATCGCGACCTGCGTTTCGAAACGCGCATGGAAGCGCCGGTGTCCGAAGTCATGACGCCGAAGGCGCGGCTGGTCACGGTCGGGGAGGGCGCCTCGGATGACGAGGTCAAAGGCCTGCTGCACCAGCACCGCATCGAAAAAGTCCTCGTCGTCGATGACAACGATGAGCTCAAGGGCATGATTACGGCCAAGGACTTCCAGAAGGCCAAGGACTACCCGCAGGCTTGCAAGGACGATGGCGGGGCGCTGCGCGTAGGTGCGGCAGTTGGCACCGGTTACGACACCGATGACCGCGTCGATGCGCTGGTCGAGGCTGGCGTTGACGTCATCATCGTCGATACGGCACACGGCTTCTCCAAGGGCGTCATCGAGCGCGTGCGCAAGATCAAGGACGCCTATCCGGACACGCAGGTCATCGGTGGCAACATCGTCACCGGAGAGGCGGCCGAGACCCTGGTAAAGGCAGGCGCCGACGGGGTGAAGGTCGGCGTCGGTCCTGGTTCGATCTGCACGACCCGGGTCGTTGCGGGCGTTGGCGTGCCGCAGATATCGGCCGTGGCGGACGTGGCCTCGTCGCTCAAGAACACCGATGTGCCGTTCATCGCCGATGGCGGCATTCGCTATTCCGGTGACATCGCCAAGGCGATCGCGGCTGGCGCGCACTCGGTCATGATCGGCGGACTGTTTGCCGGCACCGAGGAATCGCCCGGCGAGGTTGAGCTGTACCAGGGTCGTTCCTACAAGTCGTATCGAGGCATGGGCTCGATCGGGGCGATGGGCCAGTCGCACGGCTCCTCGGACCGCTACTTCCAGGACGCCACCGAAGAACTCGAGAAACTGGTGCCCGAGGGCGTCGAGGGTCGTGTCGCCTACAAGGGCAGCCTGATCGCGATCGTGCACCAGCTCGTCGGCGGCGTGCGCGCGTCGATGGGCTATACGGGCAGCAGCAACATCGACGAAATGCGCACCCGGCCGCTGTTCGTGCAGATTACGGGCGCCGGTATGAAGGAAAGCCACGTCCACGACGTGACAATCACCAAAGAACCCCCCAACTACCGCAGCAACTGACGAAAGGGACGCCATGAGCCAGGTTGCCGAGGCCAGTAACGCGCCGCACCCCGATATTCACGCCCATCGACTGCTGATCGTCGACTTCGGCGGCCAGTACACGCAGTTGATCGCCAGGCGCGTGCGCGAATGCGGCGTGTATTCCGAGATTCATCCCTGGGACATGTCCGATGACGACGTGCGGGCGTTTGCACCCTCCGGCGTGATCCTGTCCGGCGGCCCCGAGTCGGTGAACCTCGATGATCCGCCGAGGGTTTCGCCGGCCGTCTTCGAGCTCGGCGTGCCGGTCCTCGGCATCTGCTACGGCATGCAGACCATGGCGGCTGAGCTCGGCGGCCAGGTCGAGGCGTCCGAGCGCCGGGAATTCGGTTACGCCGAGATCACGCCCGGCGAGTCGGGTCTTTTCGGCGGTTTCAGCGACGCCGACAGCGGCAAGCCGATGCTCAAGGTATGGATGAGCCACGGGGACCGCGTCGAGGCCGTGCCGCCGGGCTTTGCGGTCACGGCCAGCAGCCCGAACTCGCCGATCGCGGCCATGGAAGACGCGAAGCGCGGGTTTTTCGGCGTGCAGTTTCACCCCGAGGTCACGCATACGCTCCACGGCGACGCGATCATGCGCCGCTTCGTGCGTGAGATCTGTGGCTGCCCGGGTGACTGGACGGCCGGCAACATCGTGGCCGATGCCATCGAGCAGGTGCGCGCGCAGGTCGGCGATGGCCAGGTGCTGCTCGGGCTGTCGGGCGGCGTCGACTCCTCCGTCGTGGCGGCGCTGCTGCACGAGGCGATCGGCGATCAGCTCACTTGCGTGTTCGTCGACCACGGTCTGCTGCGCCACAACGAGGGTGACCAGGTCATGGAGACGTTCGCCGAGCACATGCACATCAATGTGATTCGGGTGAACGCAGCGGACCGTTTCTTCGCTGCCCTCGAGGGCGAATCCGATCCCGAGAAAAAACGCAAGATCATCGGCGCCAAGTTCATCGAAGTGTTCGACGAGGAGGCCCACAAGCTCGAAGGCATCGAGTGGCTGGCGCAGGGCACGATTTACCCGGACGTCATCGAGTCGGCCGGCTCGAAGACCGGCAAGGCGCACGTCATCAAGTCGCATCACAATGTCGGCGGCTTACCGGAAGACATGCGCATGCAACTCGTCGAGCCGCTGCGGGAGCTGTTCAAAGACGAGGTCCGCAGGATTGGCATCGAGCTCGGCCTGCCTGAAGAGATGGTCATGCGTCACCCGTTCCCGGGACCCGGCCTGGGGGTGCGCGTGCTCGGCGAGGTGCGCCCCGAGCATGTGGAAAAACTGCAGCTTGCCGACGACATTTTCATCGAGGAGCTTCGCAAGCACGAACTCTACGACCGGGTCAGCCAGGCGTTCGCGGTATTCCTGCCGGTGAAGTCCGTCGGCGTCATGGGCGATGGCCGCCGCTACGAATACGTGATTGCGCTGCGAGCGGTCGAGACCATCGATTTCATGACGGCCCGCTGGGCCCGGTTGCCGTACGAGTTCCTGGAGCACGTCAGCCTGCGCATCATCAACGAGGTCGACGGCATATCGCGCGTCACCTACGATATCTCCGGCAAGCCGCCCGCGACCATCGAGTGGGAGTGAATGGACGACGCTGACGCCGGCTTCATGCAGGCCGCGCTGCGCGAGGCGCAGGCAGCCGGCACGGCAGGCGAGATTCCCGTGGGCGCGGTCGTGGTGGCCCGCGGTGAGCTCTTCGCGACCGGGCAGAATCGCTCAATCAGGGACAACGATCCGAGTGGCCATGCGGAAATCGTGGCATTGCGTGCGGCCGGCGCGGAGAAAGGCAATTACCGGCTTGCCGATGCCACGCTGTACGTGACGCTGGAGCCTTGCGCCATGTGCATGGGCGCGATCGTGCAGGCGCGCCTGGCGCGCGTGGTGTTCGGCGCCTACGATCCCAAGGCCGGCGCCGCCGGCAGCGCCATCGATCTGAGCGACAGCCCGGCCTTCAACCATCGCTTCGAGATCCAGGGCGGTGTGCTGGCCGATGACTGCAGCCAGGTGTTGCGGGCGTTTTTTGACGCCCGGCGCTGAATGTTTTTTACTGGACCGCCCACAAGGAGCCGCAGGTGTCTTCCATGAAATTAAAGCTACCAATCTTCCTGGCCGTAATGGCTGTTGCAACGTCAGCATTCGCAGACGATGACCCCCGCCATGTCCGCCACGAATTGATGGAAGGCGTGCGCGATGCAGCCAAGCCTGTAGGCCTGATGCTGCGCGGCGAGGCAGAGTTCGACAGCGAGCAGTTGATGCAGTCGCTGAACGTCTGGAAAGACGCTGCAGCGAAATTCGGCGATCTGTTCCCGGAAGGCACCGAAACGGGCATGGATACCGAGGCGGCGCCGGCGATCTGGACGGACCGCGAAGGATTCGATGCCGCGCTCGCGAAGTGGGCGGCCGCAGTGGATACCGCTATCGCGGCGGCCCCGGACTCTCTCGAGGCTGCCCGACCCGTTGTGGGCGCGGCCTTCCAGAACTGCAAAGCCTGCCACGACAACTACCGCATTTCCGACGATTAAGTGCGCCGTAGCATCCGCATCAGCGCCGCGCTGGTCGCGGTGCTGCTCATCGCCTCGTGGTGGCTGACGAGTCCGCAGACGCTGGCAAACGGCGATCTGCCCGATTACGAACCGGATGCCGTCGCCGGGGAACGCATATTCTGGGCGGGCGGTTGCGCGTCATGCCACGCGACGCCGGTCGACGGCAAGCGCGCGCGGGGCGACGCCAAGCTGCGTCTTGGCGGGGGCACCGAATTTGAGACTGAGTACGGCGTGTTCCGGGTGCCGAACATCTCAACGCACGAGCAGGACGGTATCGGCGGCTGGTCCGTGCTCGAGTTCGTGAACGCCATGCAGCGCGGCGTCTCGCCGCAGGGCCGGCATTACTACCCGTCGTTCCCCTACACGTCCTACGCGAAAATGCGGACCGAGGACGTCATGGACCTCAAGGCCTATATCGATACGTTGCCCGCGGTCGAGGGCCGTCCGGATGGACATGAATTGGGCTTCCCGTGGAATGTCCGGCGCGGTATCGGCGCGTGGAAGCGGCTCTATCTTGATGATTCGGTCGTAGTCGATCTCGGCACCGATGACCCTGAGGTGCTGCTCGGGCAGTACCTGGTCGAGGGCGCGGGTCACTGCGCCGAATGCCATACGCCGCGCGACGGTTTCGGTGGCCTCTTGGCTGAGCGCTGGCTCGGCGGGGCGCCCGCCGCGGAGGGCACCGGCAGCGTCCCCAACATCACTCCGGCAGCGAAGACCCTATCGGGCTGGTCTGCCGGTGATATCAGCTACTACCTGGAATCCGGATTCACGCCCGATTTCGATTCGGTGGGTGGCACCATGGTGGCCGTGCAGGAGAATATGGCCAGGTTGACGAAGGCCGATCGAGATGCAATCGCCGCTTACCTGAAGAGTATCCCGCCCGTCGAATAGGGCTCAGGTCTGCTCGACGTCGGCTGGCTCGTCCGCAGGCGGCGGCGCCACCTCACCCGGGATATCGAACTCGCGCGTCTCGGCTTCCTCGCTCGCGGTGAGCCACTGCAGGATGTTGTAGTACGCGCGGATGTTGTTCACGTACAGCACCGGTTCCCAGCCGCGCGCGTAGCCGAACGGCACCCGGCTGTACCACTCGCGCTTGGCCAATAGCGGCAGCGCCTTGGAAATGTCGATCCAGGCGTCGGGGTCGCCGCCCTGCCACTCGACAATCTGGCGGGCATCCTTCACGTGGTTGAAGCCGACGTTGTAGGCCGCCAGCGCCATCCAGGTGCGATCCGGTTCCTCGACCGAGTCGGCCACGCGCTCGGTCTGCCGAGCGAAGTACTGCGCGCCGCCGAAGATGCTGTTGCGCGGGTCGACGCGATCGTCGATGCCGAGATAAGCAGCCGTGTCTTCCGTGAGCATCATGATGCCGCGGACGCCGGTCGGCGAGACCGCGCCGGCGCGCCAGTGTGATTCCTGGTAGGCGATAGCGGCCAGCAGGCGCCAATCCACGCCCCACTGAGCCGCGGCCTCTTCGAACATGGCCCGATAGCGCGGCAGGCGGCTCTCGTAATGGCGAATGAAGTTGCGAGTGCCGACATAGTCGAATTTGCGGGTGTGCCCGTAGTAGCGGTCCTTGACCTTGGCGAGCAGGCCCTCTCGTTCGTAGTCGATCAGGAAGTCATCGGCCCGGTCGAGCAGCGTGTTGCCGAGTTCGCGCGGAAACGCCCAGGCCAGCGGATCGCCCAGCTCCAGGTCCAGGGCGACGCGCAGGTCCGGGTAGAAATGGCGCTGGATATTGAACTCGGTGCTGTCGGCAATCGTGAAATCGATCTCACCGGCCGCCACCTTGGCGAGCAGGGTGGCGACTTCCACATCCGCATTCTCGGTCCAGGTCAGCTCGGGGTGGATTTTCTGCAGCGCCACCAGGGTGTCGACATGGCTGGTGCCCGCGACAACCTCGATCGTGCGGCCGATCACCTCTTCGAGCGAGCGCGGCTTGCCCGTGCCGAGCTTGTACACGAGGTGAATGTCGACCATGTCGTAGTAGTGGCCGAAGTTAACGTAAGAACGGCGGGCCGTTGTCGTCGACAGGCCGGCGGCGGCCATATGCGCTTTGCCTTCAATCAGGTGCGGCAGTACCTCGGACACGCTCTGCACGGGTTCCATGACGAGGTCCACACCGAGTTCGTCGGCGAATGCTTTGACGAGGTCATACTCGGGACCGGACGGTCCGTCAGGGCTATCGACATAGGCCGTCGGGCTGTCACGGGTGACAACGCGCAGCTCGCCGAGTTCGAGAACCTGGTCGAGTATTGGCGGCTGCGTGGAGCAGGTGCCCAGCAGCGCCGCCAGCGAGATGTAGAGGACTAGTCGCAACGACGTCTCCGGATCGCTCTACCCCTGAAGTACTGATTCTACCCCAAGAAGTTGGCGCGATTGTTTCAGGGGCGGCCCTGGCGCGGCGTGAGCCTCAGCAAGCGGCCGTCATTGGCGTCTTCCAGCAGCCAGACGGCGCCATTGGGCCCCTGTTGTACGGCGCGTATGCGCTTGCCCATGTTGAAGCGCTCGACCTCGCGGGCCTCGTCGCCGTCGATCTCGACGCGTACGAGCGCCAGGGACGACAGGCCGGGGATCAACGCGTCGCCACGCCAGTCGGCGAACAGGTCACCGGAGTAGAAAATCAATCCACCCGGCGAGATGACCGGGGTCCACCAGGCTTTAGGCGCCTCGAATTCCGGGCGGGTGTCGTGATCGGGGATGGGCAGGAAGCTGTAATGCCGGCCGTTGGAAACTTCCGGGTAGCCGTAGTTCCTGCCCTTGATCACGAGGTTCAGCTCGTCGCCGCCGCGCGGCCCCATCTCGGTGTTCCAGAGCCGCCCGTCGAGGTCGAAGGCAATGCCCAGCGGGTTGCGGTGGCCCAGGGTCCAGATCTGGGCGGTGACGCCGCCCTGGTCGGCAAACGGATTGTCGTCGGGCACGCTGCCGTCGTCGCGCAGGCGCACGATCTTGCCGAGGTTGGATTGCATGTCCTGGGCCGGGTCGAATTCCTGGCGCTCGCCCGATGATATGAAGAGATAGCCGTCGTCCGAGAACAGCAGGCGGTGTCCGTAGTGGCCTTTGCCGCTGAGCTTCGGCACCTGGCGCCAGATGACCTGCGGCTGCGCCAGCATCGGCCTGTCGCCCGACGTGCTGAGCTTGGTAACGGCGACGGCAGCGCCGCGGGTACGGCCCTCACCGGCCTCGGCATAGCTCAGGTAGACCAGCCCGTTCTCTGCGAAATCCGGATGCAACGCCACGTCGCCAAGACCGCCCTGGCCGCCATAGTCCACGTCGGGGACGCCGCCTACCTCGAGCTTGCTGCCGTCCCGGCCGACCAGGAACAACCGGCCACCCTTTTCGGTGACGAGCAGGCTGCCGTCCGGCAGGAACGCCATGGCCCAGGGTTGATTGAATTCGGCAACGGGCTCGATGGCGAACGGGAAGTCGTCTTGTGCCTTGGCGGTGGCCCCGGCCACGAGCGCGATAATCAATAGCGACAGTCTGAACACGGCCTTTCTCCGGCTTGGCTTTCGAGTGCGGTTAGTCTGTGGATGCGGGCGGGAGTTCCGCTCGCGAAACCCGCACGCTTTCAGTACAATCCACGCCCCGCGAGTGGAGAGGTGCCGGAGTGGTCGAACGGGCCTGACTCGAAATCAGGTGTGCGGTTATACCGTACCGTGGGTTCGAATCCCACCCTCTCCGCCAAAACGCAAAAGCCCCTAAATGGGGCTTTTGTCGTTTTGGGAGAGGGTATGGGCTTTCGAACCCTGTTCGACCAATCGACCCTGGTCGATTGGCGAGGAGCCCACGTAGTGGGCGACTCAATCCCACAGGCGGAGCATGAATCCCACCCTCTCCGCCGCACGAGCCTGGCGGATATACTCTGGCGATGTTCGCCTTCTTCGAAAAACTCCTGCCGCCGTTTCCGCCCGAGACGCCCACGCGGCCGCCGGCGACGCTGATCGCCTTTTGCCGCCACTATACGCGCGGCGCCTGGCCCTGGATTTTCATCGTGTCGGCGCTGGTGGGCGCCATAGCCGCCGTTGAGGTGCTGCTGTTCGGCTTCCTCGGCAACGTCATTGACTGGCTGTCGAGTGCCGACAAAGCCACCTTCCTCGAGCGCGAGCGCGACATGTTGTTCCTGATCGCTGCTGTCGTGTTGCTGGCGTTGCCGCTGATGTCGCTGCTCGCCGGGCTGCTGCAACACCAGACCATCATCGGCAACTACCCGATGCGCATTCGCTGGATGGCGCATCGATACCTGCTGCGCCAGAGCTTCGGTTTCTACCAGGACGAGTTCGCCGGGCGTATCGCCACCAAGGTCATGCAGACTGCCCTGGGCGTGCGCGAGGCGGTGATGAAGATGTTCGACGTGCTGGTTTACGTCAGCGTCTATTTCCTGGGTGCGATGCTGCTCGTCGCGGGGTTCGATCCGTGGGTCGCCGCGCCGTTCCTCGCCTGGCTGGTCGCCTACATTGCAGTGTTGTGCCGGCTCCTGCCGAAGATCAACAAGGTGGCGGAGGAGCAGGCGGACGCGCGCTCGGTCATGACCGGTCGTATCACGGACAGTTACACGAACATCATGACGGTCAAGCTCTTTGCCCACGCCGGCCACGAGGAGCGCTATGCCCGCGAGTCGATGGAGGGCTTCATGGACACGGTGCATCGCATGATGCGCCTGGCCACTCGCATCGAGGTTTCCGTTGAGGTGCTCAACGCACTGCTGCTGTTCGGTGTCGGGTTCGTCGCTATCCTGTCCTGGCTGAACGATGCCACCAGTGTCGGCGGCGTGGCTGTCGCCGTAGGCCTGGTGCTGCGCCTGCACGGCATGTCGCACTGGATCATGTGGGAGCTATCGGGCCTGTTCGAGAGCATCGGCACGGCCCATGACGGCATGAATACCATCGCGCAGGTGCAGGCGGTGACCGACGTACCGGAGGCACCGCCGCTGGCAGTTACCGAGGGCGCGATCGAGTTCGATCGCATCAGCTTCCACTATGGCAAGGGCTCGGGTGTCATCGAAGACTTTGCCCTGAAAATCGCTCCCGGGGAGAGGGTGGGCCTGGTTGGCCGCTCGGGTGCGGGCAAGACCACGCTGATGAACGTGCTGCTGCGGCTTTTCGACCTCGAAGGCGGACGCATACTGATCGACGGGCAGGATATCTCGAAGGTGCAGCAGGAGTCGCTGCGCGGACAAATCGGTGTGGTCACCCAGGACACATCCCTGTTGCACCGATCCGTGCGCGACAACATCGCCTATGGGCGCGACGGAGCGAGCGACGAGGAGGTCGAGAACGCGGCGCGGCGCGCCAATGCTCACGACTACATCCTCGGCCTCGAGGATGCTCACGGGCGCAAGGGATACAGCGCTCACGTGGGTGAGCGCGGCGTGAAACTCTCCGGCGGGCAGCGCCAGCGCATCGCCATTGCGCGCATGTTCCTGAAGGACGCGCCCATACTGGTACTGGACGAGGCTACGTCCGCGCTGGACTCGGAAGTGGAGGCCGCCATCCAGGAGAACCTGCTGCAACTCATGGAAGGCAAGACCGTTATCGCCATCGCGCATCGCCTGTCCACGATCGCGGCCATGGACCGGCTGGTGGTAATCGACAAGGGGTGCATCGCGGAGGAGGGCAGCCACGACGAGCTTGCCAAAGGGGGCGGACTCTACGCCGACCTGTGGCGCCGGCAGTCTGGCGGATTCATTCCGTGACTCCCGCCCTAGTGCTTCGTGTGGCTTAGCAGCGATTCCAGGTAGCGCGATTTGAGCTGTTCACTCGCCAATGCCTGTTTGACCGGCGGCAGCTTCAGGATCGCGCCTAACACGGCGGCCATGGCACGGTGGCTCCACAAAACCTGGTTGTCGAAAATGAGGTTCTGCAGTTTGCCGCGCTCAATGGCCATGAGGACTGCACGGTGAGTGCCGTTTAATGGCGTCAGAACGCGCTTCGCGCGCGATTCCATCGACAGGCTATCGTGCTTGTTACAGCTGCGCACACACACGCCGCAACCCAGGCAAAGCTCGTCATTCAGCTTGGCGATCTTCATCTTGGGTTTTTCCGGGTCGTGGGCGGAAACGAGGGTCATCGCTTCGACCGGGCAGACATTGACGCACTTGCCGCAGCCATTGCAGGTTTCCTCGTCAATGACCGGGATGAAGTTGGTCGTGTGAACGGGGTTGAGGATTGCAAAACGGCGTGCGGCGATCATTGCTTCGCAACAGCAGCCACAGCAATTGCAGATGAAGTTGACGCTTTCGCGGACGTTCTCGCCGAATTGCACGAGGTTGTTGTCGTAGGCTTCCTGCAACAGGTCGTGACATTCCTCCTTGTCGATCTCGCGTGCGATGCCGTGCCGGGTAAGCGAGGACGCCGTGGTGTTGAAGGTCATGCAGATATCCTGCGGTGCAGAACAGGCCCTGCCCATGTGTTCCATCTTGTGCCGGCAGTAGCAGCGTCCGACACCGATATGGCTTGCCGTTTCAATGACCTCGCTGGCTCGCTCGTAATCCAGCACATGCAGAGCATTGTCTTCGGACAACGCGGGCTCATGCACGAAGGTCCGCCCCAACTGCGTCTCACCGCGGGTGAAAAGCTCCCTGATGAAGTCTTCCTCGACATTCATGTATTGATGAAAAAGCTCGCTGAGTACCTTTTGATCAATATCATCGCGGACGCGCATCAGCGAAAACTCAAAAAAACCAGCCATTGGCGGCGGCAGCGCGTAGACAGTTTCACCGTGCTGCTCGAAATCGACCAGGATGCCCCGGTCGGCCAGTGCGTCCAGGATATTCTGCGTTTCGGTGAGGTTTTTCTTCCAGATGCGGCCGGCTTTCTTCGCCGTAAAGGGTTTGATCGGCATCAGTGAAACCAGGCCAGCTTCTTCCTCGCTGAACAGCATCGACAGGATTTCGAACAGGAGGTCGGAAGGAGGCGCGCCCTGCGGGAAACGGTTCAGCCTGTCGGCCAGGGCGGAGTAGCTGGTTCTTAGCGTCGCATGGGCCACGATTCAAGACCTTTTGCCAATCGCCCCACGATACCGCCGATCCAGGGCCCGTGGGTATAAGGGAAAACGGCCATATCGGGCTGCTTCTGAATGCTGAGCGGTGAATAGGGTATCCGGACAAAATTCTGCTTCATTGGGAATATTGCGACTTGTTCGGATTCATTAGCCTGTGGGTAGCAAATACCATTCGAGAGGGCTAGCCGTGAACGGATTCGACACCATGTTCTGTCAAGTGAGCACATTTGCGTCAACCGGCCGTTGTTTGCGTCGTAATGCCGGGATCATATTGCTGGCTGTATTGGCTTTGCCGGGGCTTGCCAGTTGCGGGAGCAGTGGCGGCGGAGGCGGCTCGTCGCGTCCCGAAATCATCGTCAATAGCTTGCTGGATGACGCGTCGCCGCCGGCTGGCACCGTGACGCTGCGCTCCGCGCTCGCGTCCGCGGCGTCCCGGCAGAGAATCTCGTTCGACGAATCGCTGAACGGTGGCACGATCGACCTGATCTACGTCGCTGAAGAACACACCGTGCTAACGGGCGAGGTTATGGGCTTCGATGATGCGAATAACATTTCCTACCTCGTTGGCTACCATGACAGGGACTACGGCAAGTCGGCCCTGTTTGCTGATAAACACGTCGTCATCGACGCATCGGGCCTCGCCGACGGCATCACGTTGAACTGGAATGGCGCGGATTCGGCACGGGTCCTGGCGGTAGCCGGCGACCTGACGCTGATCAATGTGGCGGTGACGGGCGGTAACAGCGTTTTCGATGTCGCTGCGGATATCGGGCAGCACCCGGATGATAACCAGGCGTCCACGCTTGCCAGGGGCGCCGGTGTCGCCGTCTGGGGCACGGCTACCCTGATCGACTGCAAAGTCTATGACAATCACGCCGTTGGCGACGACGCGGACACGTCACGGGATGGAGGCGCCTACGGTGGCGGTGTATACGCAGACACGGTTTTTATGGATAACTGCGTCGTCGCCGGCAATACCGTTGCCGGGGCGGGAGCAGCCGGCGGTGGCGTCTTTGCCGTCGGCGGTCGTGATACCGGAGCCACTATTTCATCAATCAGCCGATCCACGATTACCGAAAACCGGATTACCGGTCTGTTCGCCTACGGCGGCGGCGTGTACTCCGACGGCGGCGGTATCGGTTTGTCGACGAGGCTGCACGTGGATAACAGCACGGTAGCGAGAAATCTCGTCGAGCCACCAGTACTTCCACCGTTCCTGTTCGGCTTGCTGGATATCGGGTACTGGCGCGGCGGCGGCCTCTACATGTCCAACGGCTACATGCAGGTGCAGGGCAGCACGATCGTCGAGAACCAGGTGCACGGGAAACCCCGAACCAACGAGTTGGACAAACCGAACCTCGCAGGCGGTATTGCGGCGACCATCGGCAACGCGCACGCCGTCGAGGACATGATCATTGGTCATTCCATAATCGTCGGCAACACCGTCCATGAAATCGATGGCGGCGGACCCGGCGGATACACGATTGGCAACGTCTATGCGCACGACATCTTCACCGGTTCCGTTTTTGAGTTTCGAAGCATGGGGCACAACAGGATCGGAGTCATCGATTTCAGCCAGATACTCGTTCCTATCGGCGAGCCGAACTGGGAGTCGTTGTCGCGGAAGCACTTTCCGCAAGCGAATGATGAAGACGGCGTGGTAATCGGCGACGTGCTAGGCGGTGCGGTGCTGTCGACTTCCATCAACTCGAGCGGCGTCCAGGCTGACCCGTTCGTGGCGTTGTATTACGCACCGGCCGGCAGTGCGATTGACCAGGTACCAGTAAGCGGTTACAGCGTCATCGAGGTTCTCGGTGAGCTCAACGGATCTTTGAATGAAGGCCGGAACCCGCTGTTGCTGCCGTTGATATTGGATCGTATCGAGGCCGTGTACGGTCAGCCAGGATTCGCGAGCGATTTCAGAAGCTACTTTGAGGGTTACCTGGCGGACATCGATCCGGAGACCGCAGGCGCTCAGCAGTACGTCAATTGCCGCGGTGAGACGATCGGCACGATCGAGCAGGCGTTCTGGTGCGGACCCTCACAGACCTGGCCTGCGGCGGCGCACAACCATGCCTACATCGACTTCTGGCACCATCTCGACCTGGCGCTGGCGAACCAGGTCCCTGAAGTCAACGTGGACCAGATGGGCGATATGGGTCCGGCATTGGTCAACGACGACGTATGGATGACGCTCTTCGAGCTCGGGAGAAACTCGTACAACGGGATCACCGTCGACCTTGACCAGAGGACGCTTCGGGTTGACCCGCTGGATTCGGATCAGTTGGGCAATCCGAGGCCCGCGGATCTCCTCGTGGACATCGGCGCCATCGAAGCAGACAACTAGGCCCGAATCAGCAGTAACCCGAAAAAGCCCCTTTGTGGGGCTTTTGTCGTTATAGGCCGAATCCCGGTTTCATTCGCAATTTCTCTTCTCGCTCAATGCTCTCGTATCAGCCAAGAAGGAGGCTGTTACCAGGAGCAGAAAAATGAAACAGAGAAAAACTGAAGCTCGGGGGCGCAAGCGCCTCTCACTTGTTGTTATCACGCTGCTTGCCAGCGGCACCGCGCTTGCAGCGCAATGGCTCGACCTACCTGAGCCGGCCGACGACAGCGACTACTATGACAACGGTAATCCCGATCCCGCCAAGGCGGCGCTGGGTGGACAGTTGTTCTTCGACAAAATACTGAGCGGCAACCTGAATATTTCCTGCGCTACCTGTCACCACGCGCTGACGGACACGGGCGACGGCCTGTCATTGCCCGTTGGAGAGGGCGGGCGCGGGCTTGGCGCAACCCGCGACACCGGCGTCGGGGCCGACGCAATCCACGAACGCGTTCCGCGGAACGCACCGCCGATATTCAATCTTGGCGCCAGGGAGTTCACGACGCTTTTTCATGACGGGCGCGCGCAGGTGGATGCGACACAGCCGAGCGGGTTCCTTTCTCCGGCGGGCGATGCCCTGCCGCCGGGTCTCGACAACATACTCGCGGTCCAGGCTATGTTCCCGGTGACCTCGGGAACGGAGATGGCCGGGCAACCCGGTGAGAACCCGATTGCCGATGCGGCGGCGGCCGGTGACCTGCCTGGCGTCTGGGCGCAGATTGCAGAACGGCTGCAAAACGTCAGCGGGTACGTCGAGCAGTTCGTCGCTGTCTATGACGACGTCAACGTGGCCGAGGACATTACTTACGTGCACGTTGCCAATGCGATCGCGGCATTCGAAGCATTGAACTGGCGAGCCGACAACAGCCCATTCGATCGCTTTCTGCGCGGCGAGAAGGCCGCGCTGGGCTTCGAAGCGCGCCGTGGCATGTGGATTTTCTATTCGCCGCGCAAAGCCAACTGCGCGAGTTGCCACAGCGGCACTTTCCAGACGAATCACGGATTTGCGGCGATCGCCACGCCACAGATCGGCCCGGGCAAGGGCGACGGCTTCCAGGGCAGGGACGATTTCGGCAGAGAGCGCGTCACTTCGAGCGTGGGAGATCGCTACCGGTTCCGGGTACCGACTTTGCGCAATGTGGCGCTGACGGCGCCCTACGGACATTCCGGCGCGTTCAACACGCTCGAGGATATGGTCAGGCACCACCTGGACACGATCGGATCGCTCGAATCCTACGATGCCGGGCAGGCGGTCATGCCATCGCGTAGCGATCTCGATGCGCTCGATGTCGTCATCATGAATGACGAGGTTTCGGTCGCGAATATTGCTGCGGCCAATGAGCTGGCGCCAGTGCAGCTGACGGAGCGGGAGTTCCGGAACCTGATAGCGTTTCTTCACGCACTGACGGACCCGTCGAGCATCGACTTGCGAGACGACATACCCGGCGAACTGCCGAGCGGCAATACGCTGGCCGAGTGAATTAACTGCGGGGCGCTAGTCGCCCCGCAATGTCAGTGTCTTCAGGTTCGGGTCGGCGAGGATTTCCTCCTCGGTGAACGGCAACTGCAGCCATTCGCCGCGCGCGTAGAGCTCGGTCTGGTCGTAGTAGTGCGGCGAGTCGGCTTCGGGCGACTGCGAGTAGGTGAGGATGGCGCGTGCGTCCGGCGTGCCGTCGTCGTCCCACGTCACGACCTGCACGTAGCTGTTGCCGTGGACGATCGGGGTATAACCCTTGCCATCCGTGAAGCCGGTGTTGATGAAGCTGAACATGCCATGCCGGCCGGGCCCGCCCGGTACCGGGATTCGGGCGCCGTTGCGTTCGGCGAACTGCACATCGCCCCAACGCTGATCCGGGCCGATACCCGCGTCCAGCAGGCGCTGCTGTGCTGCGAGCAGCGCATCGCGGACCGAGGCCCGGACATCCGGGTTGTCGAGCGCAATGCCGCGGGGCGTGCCGACGGGATCGTCCGGGTCGAACGGAACGGCGTAAATACCGTCGATGCGCCGCGCGGCCTCCCAGAATTCGGTCCAGACCTGCATGCCGCGACTGTCGACGTTGGCGGTGCGATCCCAGTCGGAAAGCGCCTCGCAGGCCGCCGCAATCTCGGCGTCGTCTGCACAGATGCCGAGTACGTCGTCGAGCAGCAACTCTGCGCCGAAGTGCCGATGGCTCAGCAACAGCGACTGGATGTCATCGGGCTCGAGCTTGTCGCCGCGCTCCAGGTGTTCATTCAGGAACACGAGACCGGCCCGCGTACGCAGGGTACGCGCAGTCTGCTCCGGACCGATCGTTGGCAGGTAACCTTCCAACGGTTCGTCGGGGTTCGATAGCCAGTAGCTGTCGTTCGAATTCGAGAAGTAGCGCGTGCTGGTCGCGCGCGGCATGTCGTCGGCCGGCAGGTTGCCCGGCACGGTGCTGCGCGAGTCCTCGCGCCAGTCGCATTCCGGGCTGGAGCCATCGAGGATCACGACCTGCGGCGGCACTCCCGCCACCTCGCGACGGCAGTTCGTGAGAATCTCCATGTCGAGATGTGGCGTCGACGAGATATCGGCGTAAAACGCGCTGCCGTGACGATCCGCGGCGATTGTGTTGACGAAGTAGATGCCCTGATGGCTGATCGCTTCCTCGACCTCGGCGACCGTCGCGGCGGTCTGCAGTGCTTCGTAGGTTGTAAACGCTGCATCGTTGTTCAGGATCGCGTCGCGAACCGCATAGGCGCGCGATTGCGTCCACGGCAGTTTTTCACTCGCGAGCACAGGGCCGTGATGGGTCATGTAAACGACCTGCTCGCTGTCGCCGTCGGCAAGCGGCACCGCTACCTCGATCGTTTCGATGTCGCGATACTCATCACCGTGGCGGTACTGCATCGGGTTGTCGGGGTTGAGCTCCAGCTCGAAGAGCGTCATGCGCAACGCCGTCGAGACGGTGTGTGTCCAGGCAATGTCCCGGTTGAATCCGATCGCAATGAAGCTTCCCGCCAGCAGGCTTGCGCCCATCGTGTCGAGCTCGCCCGGGATCGTCGTGTGAATCATGTGAAAGCGTGCGGGACCGTGCCACGGGTAGTGCGGGTTGCCGAAGAGAATTCCCTTGCCCGATTCCGTGAGGTCGCTGCCGAGTGCGATCGCGTTGCTGCCGATGCCCGGCATCGGGTCGAAGTCGAGCTGCACGGCGGCCACGGGCTCGCCAGGCGGCGCAGCGGCGGCAATGCCATCGACGAGGCTGCCAGTGCTGTAACGAATGCCGAAGGCAATGAACATCTTGCCGAGCTCGACCTCATTGATCGGGCGTACCCATGCCTGGCCGGCGCAACCTGCCGGGAGGTCTTCCCGGTGGTCTTCGATGAACCGGTTGTAGCCGGCAACGAATCCGGCGCCGTAGTAACGCATGTTCCCGGACATGGCCAGGCCATTCCTGAATACCTTTTCCCCGGTGACAATGGCGCGATGAAACGCGTCGCTGGCGAGATTCTCGTCGGTGGGCCCGAAATCGGCCGCCAGCGTGCCGTTGGCCCGTGCGACCTCGCGCGCAAACACGCAGATGCCGTCGGTGGCCGTCGCATAAGCGAAGCCGTATCCGAGGCTGCCCCAGTCGTTCGCTTTGACGTGCGGTACGCCGTAACTGGTCCACCGAATATCGACGTTGTAGCGATGGTCCGTCTGTTTGTTCTCGGCCGAACAGCCGAGCAGAATCGATGCTGCGAGCAGCAATAGAATGGGGTGTTTCATGCAGGTTACCTGGCCAACCTCACTGGCGAGACAGCCTACCGAAGGAGGTATCGGCTGGCTACCGCAATTCTGTGAGGCAAATTCGCGCAACCGCCCCCTCTGACCTCTGCCGCGTCTGGTAAAACGAGAAGCCAGCTTGACCACCCGGGACCAAAACTTTCGCGGCCGCTCACTGTCTCAACTATAACTGTCCTTCGGGGGGGCTGTTATGAACCTGAGACTGGCCGCAATTGCACTGCTGCTAGGTGGCTGTGCGACAGCGATGGAGCCCAGCGAGGTCAGGGCCGTGCGCGATTTCGTCGCGCTGTCGGACCTGGAGCGGGTCGACCGGATTCGCCTGTACCGAAAACCTGCCTTCACTTACGTGAACGACTACTTCATCACGGCGTCGGTCGCTGAACGCCACTACCTCGTCGAATTCAACGGCCGTTGCCGGGCGCTCCGCGCCCGGGGTCTCAGCGTCTCGACGGTCGATCACCGCCTCGATCTGAGCTACCTCAAAGTCCCGGATACCATCCGCGGCTGCCCTACCGAAAAAATTTATCGGGCGACGGTCGAGCAGCTCGTGGAGCTCAAGGAACTGAGCAAATCCGCGGCAAACGGAGCCAGCGTTCCGTAGCAAGGCTGCCTGGGGCTAAGGGTCGAACTCGAGGACTACGAACACTCCGAGGTGATCGCTGACCTGCCCGAAGTCGGTGTCCGCAAACACGCGGCGGGCTTCCATGACTCTTACAGCGCTATCCTCTTTGATCAGCACGTAGTCGATCCGCTGGCCGTCCTCAGACCCTTCCCAGCCATCGGCATCGCCAGCTATGGTCGCGTCGAACATGCCATCGGAATTGGCCAGCAAGTACAGGTCGGCGAATCCCGAGTCCGCGGTCATCATTCTGTACGCCGGGCCGCCGGACGGGGCGTTGAAGTCGCCGCAGAGCACGATAACGTCCCCTGGGTCCTCGGCGATCCAGGCGAGGAGACGATTGAACTGTTCGGCGAACGGTTCATCAGGGTCGTCCCACCAACCAAGGTGAACGGAGTAAATATCGACGGCTCCGATTCCCGGGAGGCCGACTCGCGCCTTCGGGATCTTTCGTGATTTCCAGAAGTCCTGGCGGCTGTTCTCAGCGCGGCTGACGAATCGTGAGTCCGAGATCAGTATCGGGTACCTGCTCAAGATCGCCGAACCCTCTCGCCAGGCACCGAATCCGATGTGCGACCAGTCCATCGTGGTCTCGTAGCCGTGGTCCGGAAGTCGCGACAATACCTGTTGCGCCATGTTGCTTTGACTGGCGCCAAAGGGGCGATCGTCCGCGGCGTCTCCTGCCCATTCGCCAACTTCCTGCAGGCAGACGATATCGGGATTCAAGCCTTCCATGCCCGCGGCGATGCGGTCGAAGATCGGCGCATAGTCCGTGACCCTCTGCCGGGCCTGTTCGTCCGTCAGCTCGGACTCCTCGGCGCCCTCGGTCTGCAGCTGCTGGTAGGTATGGAGGTTCAGCGTGAGTATGCTTAAAGTGGCCGCGCCGTCCCGGGCATCCGGTTCTGCCGTGCACGCGCTCAGCAGGCACAGTGCGAGGGCGGGTAGCACTACTCTGCGGTCGCTCGTGTCCATCCGTGACCAGTATGGCGATTCCAGTACAATTTGCGAGCATGGAACACGACGAGTTCGAGAAATTCGTTAGCGATACGATATCCAGCCTCCCCGACTGGGTGCAGGAGGCGCTGCACAATATCGAGTTTCTCGTACTCGACGAGGCGGATGATTACCTGGATCCCGACGGAGAAGGGCTGCTCGGCCTTTACACCGGCGTGTCGCTGCCGGATCGCGGCGTCGATTACGCAGGGGAATTGCCGGATGTCATTTACATCTTTCGTAAACCGCATCTCGAGATGGGCTTGCCGCATGAGGAACTCCGTGATGAAGTTGCGAAGACGCTGATCCACGAGATCGCGCACTACTTCGGAATCGATGATGATCATCTCGACGAAATCGGCTGGGGCTGACAAATGAAATGGCGGGGTCGCAGGGGTAGCAGCAACGTCCGCGACGCGCGTGGGCAGCGAATGGTCCGCGGCAGCGGCGGTCTTGCGCTGATTGCAAACCTGGTGCTGCGGATGTTCGGCCTGAAGGGCATCCTCGTGCTTGCGGTCATCGGGATCGTCGGCTGGCAAATGGGCCTGATCAACCCGCTGGCCCTCACTGGCGGCAACCAGGTCGAGCAGGTCCAGTACGAGCCGACACCGGAAGAGGAGCAGCTGTTCCAGTTCGTCAAAGTGGTGCTTGCCGATACCGAGGACATCTGGACGCGCGAGCTCGTCCGGGTAGGTATGCAGTACCAGCCGCCTGAGCTGGTTATCTATCGCGACCAGTACCCGACGGGCTGCGGCGTGGGCAGCGCGCGGGCAGGCCCCTTTTACTGCCCGGCTGACCAGACCATCTACATCGACCTGAGTTTTTACAACGACCTCGAGCGCCAGTTCGGGGCTCCGGGCGACTTCGCGCAGGCCTACGTGATCGCCCACGAGGTCGGCCACCATATCCAGAAGCTGCTCGGCCTGACGGACAAGGTCAGTGCAATGCGGGGCCGCCCCGACTACAACCAGTACTCGGTGAGACTGGAGCTCCAGGCCGACTTCCTGGCGGGCGTCTGGGCGCACCACAACAGTCGCTATCTCGAGCGCGGCGATATCGAAGAGGCGATGCGCGCAGCCAACCAGATCGGCGACGACGCCATTCAGTCGCGCACACAGGGCAAGGTCGTGCCGCATGCGTTCACGCACGGCACCTCGGAACAGCGCATGCGGTGGTTCAACAAGGGGTGGGAAAGCGGTCGGATCGAAGACGGGGACACGTTCCAGGTGCCGTACGACCGCCTGTGAGCGAGCAAGAGCGCAGCCCGTCCGTTCTCATCGTCAGCCACGATGCTGAGGACCTGGCGAAACTCGTGGCCGAGGCCGAGCCCGGGATCGACATTGCCATCGCACACGATGCACGCGAGGCAGCGGACGCATACTCGGACCAACGAGTGGCGTTCGGCAGTCCGCAGGCGATCGCCGCAGCACTCCCTGACATGACGTCGGTGGAGTGGGTGCAATCCAGCTGGGCGGGCGTTGCGCCTTTGCTCGAGTCGAAGCGCCGCGACTACATCCTGACAAGCATCAAGGGCGTCTTCGGCGCGCAGATGGCCGAGTACGTCGCCGGCTACCTGATGGCCCATGAACTCAGGATCATCCGCCGTTATGACGAACAGCGGGCGCGTCGCTGGTGGGAGGGCGTGTCCGGTTCCGTCAAAGGCAAGCGGATCGGCATTATGGGCACCGGGTCGATCGGCAGCGACATTGCCCGACTCGCGGCGCAGCTTGGCATGAAGGTGACAGGACTGAGCCGGTCAGGTTCCGCCGTGGTCGGCTTCGAAGAGGTATTTCCGGTGGCCCGGATCGATGAGTTCCTGCCGAACCTCGACTATCTCGTTGCCGTGGTTCCGGATACGCCGCTGACCGACAACTTGCTGGACGCTCGAACTTTGGCGCTGCTGCCGGTCCACGCCTGTTTCGTTAACGTCGGCCGCGCCAATGTCGTCGATGACGTGGCGCTCCTGGCCGCCCTTCGCACCGGCCGGCTCGCGGGCGCCGTGCTTGACGTGTTCGACGAGGAGCCCGTGCCGGAGGAGAACCCCCTCTGGGACGCGCCGAACCTGCTGATAACGGCGCACATGGCGGCCGTAAGTCACCCTGAGCTGATCGTGCCCGTTTTTCTCGAGAACTATGCCCGCTTTGCGAAGGGGCAGGATCTTGTGCACGTCGTCGACTTCGACAAGGGTTACTAGCGGCGCG
>JASJCH010000067.1 GCA_030066075.1 Woeseiaceae bacterium | reverse complement strand
CTCGTCCATCACCCTGAACCACAGCCACGGCACATAGGCGAGCAGGTAGACGCCGAAGTACCCGTTGGGCAGCTGCGGGGCGTCATCGAAGTGCCGCAGCGCCTGGTAGCGGCGCAGCGGATTGGCGTGGTGGTCGGAGTGCCGCTCGAGGTGAAACAGCACCAGGTTGCTGAAGATGTGGTTGCTGTTCCAGGAATGCCGGGGTTCGCAGCGCTCGTAGCGGCCGTTTGCGTCTTTCTGCCGCAGCAGGCCGTAGTGCTCGATGTAGTTCGCGCTTGTGAGTTGCCAGTAGGCGGACACGTGGTGCAACAGCAGGAAGGGCACCATGATCCAGCCGAAGGCGACGATCAGCGCCACGTTGAGGACCGCCGTCAGGTAGTAAGACTGCAGAATCTGGTTGTTCGGGTGCCAGACCGGCCGGCCGCGGCGCTGCAGGCGGTCCTTTTCGATCGCCCACGCCTCGCGAAAAGCGCCGGGGATCTCGCGAGTCGCGAACTTGTAGATGCTCTCGCCCATGCGCGCGCTTGCCGGATCATCCGGGGTCGACACATTGCGGTGATGACCCAGATTATGGTCAATCGTGAAGTGCCCGTAGGCCGGCACGGCCAGCACGATCTTGGCCAGCCATTTCTCGAGCCGCGAGTTCTTGTGGCCGAGTTCATGGCCGGTATTGATGGCGAGGCCGGCCGTCATGCCCGTAACCAGCGCCAGCCCGATCAAGCCCGGAACGCTCAGCGCCTGGGTGCCCGCGTACCAGCTCGCCGTGATTAGCGTGACGAAATGCAGCGGCACGGTCACGTAGGTCAGCCGCCGGTAGTAGCGATCCTGGTCGAGCTGCATGACCACGGCTTCCGGCGGATTATTGCGGTCCTCGCCGAGTATCCAGTCGATGACCGGACCAAAACCGAAGTTGATCAGGAGCGGCAGCAGCAGCCACCATTCGTTGCCCGTGACGCTGTGCAACCAGATACCGAGCAGCGGCTCCAGCGGATAGGCGACAGACAGCAGCCAAAGCCAGCGCTTGCGGTCGACATAAACGGCGGCTTCGCCGTTTGGCAAGGTTGCTGTGAATCCTTTCATTACAGGGGCTCCCCGGGCCTGGTTGTCGGAACTTTATACAGCACAATGATAGGCGTTTACTGCATACTTTGGACAGTCGCTCAAGGATTGTTACTGCGAGAATGGAAATCAGCGAAGCCATCGTGGACCAGAGAGTAGTCGCCGACCGCCGGCAATTCACGTGGCGCACCGTCGTTTTCGGCTTCGCGCGCTCCCGCAGGCACTCGCCGCGACGCGAAGTCGACGCGGAAGTGCTGTTCCTCGACTGGCATCACCCATGGCTGTTCTTCCTGGCCGTCGGCACGATGATCTTCAGTTGCCTCGACGCCTTCATGACCCTGCAGCTGCTCGAACACGGCATGTACGAGGCCAACCCGATCATGGCAGCGGTTATGAGCCAGGGCACGACGGCCTTCGCAGTCTCGAAAATCGTCATGACCGGTGTCGGCATCATGATGCTGGTGTTCATGGCCAAGGCCCGTTTCATGAACCGGATCCGGACCGGTCTCTTCCTGACCGCGTTTTTCACGATTTACGCCTGCCTGGTCTGTTACGAATTCGTACATTTGATGCGGGTTTTGTAGACCAAATTACGTTTCCTAAATCAGTAGCTTGGGCTAAACTAGCGCCCCTTTTTCGCTAGTCCGGCGCCGGGTGGATGCACGCCGGGCGCCAGTGCCCGGGTAATGAGTGATTCACTAAAGGAACAGTACGCCTCGACGCCACTTTTTGCGGCGAATGCGACGGCCGTGGAGACCCTGTACGAGAAGTACCTGGAAGACCCGGCGTCGGTCCCCGATGCGTGGCGGCAGTACTTCGAATCGCTCGGCGCAACCGACACCGAGATCGCGCATTCGGCGATCCGCGAGGAGCTGCTCGACGAGGCGCAGAGCGGCGCGCGGCGCCGGACCCGGGTGCGGAGCAAGAGCGGCGGTACGCCCACGACATCGGGCCAGAAGCAGGCTGCCGTATCGCGACTGATCCAGGTCTACAGTCTGCGCGGTCACCAGATCGCGAATATCGACCCGCTGGGCCTGATGAATCGCCCTATGCCGGGCGTGCTCAAACTCGATTACCTCGGGCTCAGCGAGGCGGATATGGACACGGAGTTCCATACCGGCGGTCTCGCGAACACGGGCGACGAGCGCATGAAGCTGCGCGATATCCTCGAGATGCTCAGGACGATTTATTGCGGTGAGGTCGGCGCCGAGTTCGCCCATATCTCGCGAGCCCGGGAGCGCCTCTGGTTGCGCAAGCGCTTCGAGCGCGGCGCGATGTCGGAAAACCTTTCGGACGAGGAGCGCCTGTGGCTGCTCGAGCAGCTGACGAGCGCCGAGGGTATCGAGCGCTACCTGCACACGCGCTACGTCGGCCAGAAGCGCTTCTCGCTGGAGGGCGGCGAGAGCCTGATTCCGATGCTCGATGACCTGATCCAGCAGGGGGGAGCATCCGGGGTGAAAGAGATCGTCATCGGCATGGCCCACCGCGGGCGCATCAACGTTCTCGTCAACGTGCTGGGCAAGTCGCCGGAGGAGTTGTTTGAAGAGTTCGAGGGTAACTACGACATCGACGAGCTGAAGGGCTCCGGTGACGTCAAGTATCACAAGGGTTTCTCGGCCGACATGAAGACGCCGGGCGGCAACGTGCACCTCGCGCTCGCGTTCAACCCGTCGCACCTGGAGATCGTCAACCCGGTAGTGGAGGGCTCCGTACGCGCCCGCCAGCAGCGTCGCGGTGACGCGGAGCGCGACGAGGTGCTGCCCATCCTCGTTCACGGCGACGCGGCGTTCTCGGGGCAGGGCGTGGTGACCGAGACTTTCCAGATGTCGCAGACGAACGGCTTCCGCACCGGCGGAACCGTGCACATTGTGGTCAACAACCAGATCGGATTCACGACGAGCCGGCCGTCGGACGCACGCTCGACAGCGTATTGCTCCGACGTCGCCAAGATGATTGAAGCGCCGATCTTCCATGTGAACAGCGATCACCCCGAGGCGGCGCTTTTCGTGACCCGCCTCGCGCTGCAGTACCGGCAGCGATTCAAGAAAGACGTGGTGATCGACCTCGTCTGCTATCGGCGTCACGGCCACAACGAGGCCGACGAGCCGGCGGCGACCCAGCCAATCATGTACGGCAGGATTCGTGGCCACGACACCACCCGCAAGCAATATGCCGACAGGCTCATCGAGCGCGGACTGGTCACGCAAGCCGACGTCGAAAAGCTGCAGGACGACTATCGCGACCGGCTGGATCGCGGCGAGCCGGTGCCGCGGTCGGCGCTGGGCATGATCGGCGACGAGTTCACGGTCGATTGGACCCGTTTCGCCGCTGCGCAGTGGGATGACGAAGTCGACACCACGGTCAGCCCGAAGACGGTCGACAAGCTTGGCAAAGCGATTACCGATGTGCCGCCCGACATGAAGCTGCACGGCCGCGTGCAGCGCATCATGGACGAGCGTCTGCGCATGGCGTCGGGCGAGATCGACATGGACTGGGGCTATGCCGAGACCATGGCGTATGCATCGCTGATCGAGGACGGCTTCGACTGCCGGCTCGTGGGGCAGGACAGCGGTCGCGGCACCTTCTTCCATCGCCACGCCGTGTTGCACAACCAGATCAACAATCGTGAGTACACGTCGCTGGAGCATCTTGTTGACCGGCCCAACTCGTTCCGCGTCATCGACTCGTTGCTGTCAGAGGAAGCAGTGCTCGGATTCGAGTATGGCTACGCCACTACGGAGCCCGACACGCTGACGATCTGGGAGGGCCAGTTCGGCGACTTCGCCAATGGCGCCCAGGTGGTCATCGACCAGTTCATCAGCTCGGGCGAGGCCAAGTGGGGGCGCCTGTGCGGCCTGACCTTGTTCCTGCCGCACGGCTATGAGGGCCAGGGGCCGGAGCATTCGTCGGCCCGCCTCGAGCGCTTCCTGCAGCTCTGCGCGGAGCACAACATGCAGGTCTGCGTGCCGTCCACGCCGGCGCAGATGTTCCACATGCTGCGCAGGCAGATGGTGCGCCCGTATCGCAAGCCGCTGATCGTGATGACTCCGAAGAGCCTGCTGCGCCACAAGATGGCGGTGTCGCCACTGACCAGCCTGTCGGACGGCAAGTTCGAACTGATCATGCCGGAGGCCGAGAACATCGCGCCGGAAAAGACGCGTCGCGTTGTCTTCTGCAGCGGCAAGGTTTACTACGACCTGCTCGAATCGCGGCAGGTACACGGCATCGCCGACGTTGCCATCGTGCGTATCGAGCAGCTCTACCCGTTCCCGATTCCGGAGTACGCGGCGTTACTCGAGCAGTACAGCCATGTGGACGATATTGTCTGGTGCCAGGAAGAGCCGCAGAACCAGGGCGCGTGGTACCAGATACGCCATCGCCTGCAGGAACCGCTGACCGAGCGACAGCAGCTTTATTACGCCGGCCGGACAGGTGCAGCGGCACCGGCGTCGGGCATTTTCAAAGTTCATCTTCAGCAACAGCAGGCGCTGGTCGAAGCCGCGCTGGGTATTGAAACGAAGCCCAGCAAGTCGGCCAAGCCGAAAAAGACCAAACGGAAAACCAAATGAGTATTGAGATCAAGGTGCCGCCCCTGCCGGAGTCTGTCAGCGACGCGACGCTGGTGGCATGGCACAAGCAAGCCGGTGACGCCGTAGCGCGCGACGAGAATCTCGTCGACCTCGAGACCGACAAGGTCGTGCTTGAAGTGCCGGCGCCAGCCTCGGGGGTGTTGCAGGAAATCAAGGTTCAGGACGGCGCCACGGTGACAACTGGCGACGTGCTTGCGATTCTGGAAGAAGGCGAGGTGGCTGCAAGCGAGGCGACCAAGCCCGCTGCCGCCAAGAAAGCGCCGGCGCCGGAGGTGGAAAAAGTCGCGAAGCCGCCCAAAACCAGCCCCGCCGTGCGGCGTCTGCTGGAAGAGCACGATCTGGATGAGACGATGGTGCTCGGCACCGGCAAGGACGGGCGCATTACCAAGGCCGACGTTCTGGCTTTCCTGAAAGCGGATGACAGCAGCAACGTGACGCCGGGCGATCCGGCGCCGGTGATCGTCGACGAAGATGCGGTGGTCGGGCTGGAGCGTACTGAACAGCGCGTGCCGATGACCCGTCTGCGTGCGCGCATCGCGGAACGCCTGATCGACGCGCAGCAGACTGCGGCCATGCTGACCACGTTCAACGAAGTCGACCTCACCGAGGTGATGGCGCTGCGCAGCCGGTACAAAGAGTCCTTCGAAAAAGAGCACGGCGTGAAGATCGGCTTCATGTCCTTCTTCGCCAAAGCCTGCGTCGAGGCGCTCAAGAAATTCCCGGTCGTGAACGCGTCGGTCGAAGGTACCGACATTATCTACCACAACTACTACGACATCGGCATTGCCGTGTCGACCGAGCGCGGATTGATGGTGCCGGTGATTCGTGATGTCGACCAGATGAGCTTTGCCGACTTCGAGCGCGAGCTGGGTGAAATTGCCGGCAGGGCGCAGGCCGGCACGATCGGTATGGAAGAGCTGACCGGCGGCACGTTCACGATTACCAACGGCGGTATCTTTGGTTCGATGATGTCGACCCCGATCCTGAACCAGCCGCAAAGTGCAATTCTCGGCATGCACAACATCCAGCAGCGGCCGATGGTCGTGGATGGGGAGATCGTGGCGCGACCGATGATGTACCTCGCGCTGACGTATGATCACCGCATCATCGATGGCAAGGACTCCGTGCAGTTCCTGGTCAAGGTCAAGCAGCTGCTCGAGGATCCGGGCCGGCTGTTACTGAATATCTAGAGGGTGTAATGAGCAAGAGTTACGACGTCGTCGTCATCGGGGCCGGACCGGCCGGCTATATCGCGGCCATCCGCGCAGCCCAGCACGGCAAGACCGTTGCGTGCATTGACGAGTGGCAGAACCGGGACGGCAAATACGCCTTTGGCGGCACCTGCCTGAATGCGGGTTGCATACCCTCGAAAGCACTGCTCGAGTCCTCTGAGCTCTATCACCGCGCGCAACACGAGTTCAAAAAACACGGCATTTCGACCGGTGACCTGGGAATGGACATTGCGACGATGCAGAAGCGGCGCGCGGGCATCGTGCGCCAGCTTACCGGCGGCATCGGCGGACTGTTCAAGGCCAACAAGGTCGACGGTCTGGTCGGACACGGCAAGCTGCTCGCCGGTAAGAAAGTCGAGTTCACGCCGATCGATGGCGAGTCGGAGATCATCGAGGCCGAGAACGTCATCCTGGGTTCCGGTTCAGTGCCGATCGAGCTGCCGATGGCGAAGTTCGACCAGGACAAGATCATCGACTCCTGGGATGCGCTGGAACTCGAGGAGGTACCGCAACGCCTGGGTGTCATCGGCGCCGGCGTGATCGGTCTCGAGCTCGGCAGCGTATGGGCGCGCCTGGGCTCCGAGGTCACGATCATCGAGGCGATGGACGACTTCCTGTTCATGGCGGATCGTGACGTCGCCAACGTGGCGGCAAAGGACTTCAAGAAGCAGGGCCTGGATATTCGGTTGGGTGCCAAGATGACGGCGGCGACGACGAGCGACGACGGCGTCAAGGTGGAATACGAAGATGCCTCGGGCTCACAGACCCTCGAGGTCGACAAGCTGATCGTGGCTGTCGGCCGGCGCGCGTTCACTGACGGGCTGTTCGCCGACGATGCCGGGATCCAGCTCGACGAGCGCGGCTTCATTGTCGTCGACGAAGAGTGTCGTACGCGCGTTAAGGGCGTCTACGCAATCGGCGATTGCGTGCGCGGCCCGATGCTTGCCCATAAAGGCTCGGAAGAGGGCGTCATGGTCGCCGACCTGATCGCTGGCGAGATCGCCGAGGTGAATTACGACGTCATCCCGTCGGTCGTATACACAGCCCCGGAAATCGCCTGGGTCGGCAAGACCGAGGCCGAGGTGAAAGAGAGCGGCCGCGCGTACAAGACGGGCTCGTTCCCGTTCGCAGCCAACGGCCGCGCCAAGGCCCTCGAGCAAACGAGCGGCATGGTCAAGGTGATCGCCGCCGAGGATGACGACGAGATCCTGGGCGTACACATCGTCGGCCCCATGGCGGGTGAGCTCATCTCGGAAGCCGTACTGGCCCTGGAGTTCTCGGCCAGCACCGAGGACCTGCAGCGGACGATTCATGCCCATCCGTCGCTGGCGGAGGCCGTACACGAAGCGGCGCTGTCAGCGGACAAGCGCGCCCTGAACTACATGAACCGCTAGTCCTTCAGTGGAGCGTGCGCTCTTCCGCTTCGGGCTGGGCTTCCGGCTGCGGCTCGGCGGCCGATTCGGGGACAGGCTCTTCCTTGACCTCGGCGTCGGCGCTGTCGGGCGCCTCCGCGACCTCAGCCCGCTTCTCGGCGGCCTCAGCCTGCTGCGCATCTTCGGGTTGCTCTTCCGCCTCGGGCGCGAATAGCAGCTGCTGTCCCGCTTCGTCCGGCTCGCACAGGACCTGCGCGCCGCTGGCCATGTGTTCGTAGAGGTCGCGGTACTGTTTACCGATAGCCTGGAAATGCGCAGCGGTCTGGCCGAAATGCTCGGTCACGCTGCGCTTGTAATCTTCGAGTTCTGCTTCCGCCTTCTCGGCCCGCGACTGTCCGCCAACGATACCGGACCGGCCGACCCAGAAGCCGATACCGCCACCGACGAGAAGAATAACCACACCAACTGACGCCAAGAGGATGGCATTCATAGGCTGTCTCCGTACGCTGAATTAGAAATGACCGCTTACCCAAGCAATCTACACGCCGGCGGCTGAACCGCTGGCGCTCCCTGTCATGATGCCACCGTTTGTGCCGGCAGTCTCGCGTATTTGATCTATACTCGGGAGCCCGAATTCCGCTGAGATTGACGCGATGCACAGACTACTTTGCCTGACGCTTTTACTCCTGGTCACGCCCTTTAGTGCGGATGGCTCTGCGCCGGAACCGCAGGCCGGACTGTACCGCGTGACCGCCGGTATCAGTGGCGACGATCTCCCGCCCGGCGTCGCGAATGCGACCGTTGAGCAATGCGTGACCGAGGAAGAGCTTGCAGCCGATCCCAGCAGCATTCTCGGCGAACACGCTGGTATGGAGGGCTGCACCATCACGAGCTACGACTGGGGGAACGGCAAGATCAGTATGCAAATGCAATGCGCCGTGGAGGGCGCCGAAGCCACCGGCGAAAGCAAAGGCTCCTACAATGCAAACGGCTACGAGCTGATCACCACTATGCGGATAAGCGTCGGAGATGCGACGGTGGAGATGGAGTCGTTCGTTCGCGGGGAGCGGATTGGCGACTGCTGAGCCGATGGACGCAATCGATTAGCGCCGTTCGTCAATTGCAGGAATTACGCTAACCCCCGCAGAATATCCAGTCGATTCGGAGGCGCCTCTGGCGACAAGAAGTCAGGAATCGTCCGGTCATTGCGTCTTGGCCGTGACAAAAACGTCACCGGCCATTCCGTGATTCGCTCTTCTTTCCTGTGGATGTAGTTTTCCGGTTCCGGCTCGTCGATGAACTCCCGTTGGAGAACCAGGGCCAACGGCTCATCGGCGCCAGCGGTTCTGTTAGAGAACTCGAGGGCTTCGGTGTAACTGGCAAATGCGTGGTAGTAGTCGCCGCCGTCCTTGAGGTCTTCCGCCCCATTCGACGGACAACACCAGACTCGATACTCGAGAACCTCGTCCCAAACATATCCGCCACCGGCTTTGCTTAGCGCCGGGTAGGTGCCGACCAGGCTTGCGTCGAGCACGTCTGGGTAGCTTTCGACGCCAGGTCTCGATGCTTGCTTCTCATCAAGCTTCCGCCGAATCTCGTCGAGCTGTTTATGATGCTCCGACCTGCTTCGGAAATACCGGACAGCTACGTACGCGAATGGGAACACGAACAGGAGAACCGTCATCCATAAGACAATTGCCGCTAATCCCATTCAATGTAGCCCGACACACAAGTGTTGCTGAGATTCAGAAGAGGTCATCCTACTCGAGGGCACCCGGCAGCCTGTTATCGCCAAGGCACTGCCATTCTCTTACCGTTTTCGAAAAACCTTGCGGACGAAACGCCAGGCTCTTATCCAAACCGCCGCCTCCCAGGCCAACAGCTTTCTAACCCACGGTGGCGTTCCGGTCTCATCTGCCAGTCGTGTTGCTTCGCGTTCGGCACTGGCAGAGGTGCCTGAGACGGCGCGAAAAATGGCAACAATCAGATTAACCTGCAAGAGAACAAGTACTCCAAGACCAAGGTACCGAAAGACCTGTAGGTCCTTAAGAATTGACTGATTGCCTTCGGGCACGACATGCCCTACGGCCCAGATTCCAAGGCACGCGAGCGCAATGGCGCGAATAACTGAGCGCTTCCCCTCGGACCGGTAGCAGATAAGGTAGAGCAACGGGAGAAGGACCGCGAAATCGAAAAGCAGTCCAGCCTCGAGCAGCTTTGGCGTCGACCACTGGTCGAGATAGACGGTGGTCGAGTTCATCAGAATCGCGATGGCTGCCGCGGGGAGGAACCAATTTGCGCGCAGGAACCGCAGCGTGTTGTTCGTTTTCGTGCTCACTCCATCCCTGTGTTGTTACCAGTCGTTGACTACTTTTTCCAGAAATCCGCGTTCTTGATGCCGAGTTTCTCGGGATCGAACGTGTATTTCTCGACGCCGGCATTGCGCTGTTCCTCGTAGTCCCTGAGTGCCTTGAGCGCGGGCTTGCCCATGAAGAACAGGATCAGGATACCGACGATATTGAGCCACGCCATCACGCCCACGCCGATATCGCCGAGTCCCCACGCGAGGTCAGCCGTGCGGATCGTGCCGTAGAAGACCGAGCCCAGCAGGATCAGCTTTAGGACGGTGAGCTCACCCGGGAAGCGAACAGTCCTGCGGATGTAGGCGACGTTGGTTTCCGCGATGTAGTAGTACGCGAGCAACGTCGTGAACGCGAAGAAGAACAGGGCCACCGCGACGAAGGTCTTGCCGAAACCGCCCATCACGCTCTGGAGCGCGAGCTGCGTAAACGCCGGGCTGTTTGCCTGGACGTCCGGTCCGAGCAGTCCGCCGCTGATCGATGACTCGAGTCCGGTGACGTAATACTGCTGGGTAATCAGGATCATGAAGGCCGTCGCCGAGCACACGAACAGTGTGTCGACGTAAACCGAGAATGCCTGCACAAGACCCTGCTGCGCCGGGTGTTGTACTTCCGACGCGGCCGCCGCATGCGGGCCGGTACCCTGGCCGGCTTCGTTGGAGTAGACGCCACGCTTCACGCCCCAGCCGATGGCTGCGCCGACGCCGGCCATCGGCGTGAACGCGTCGGTGACGATCGTCATGATGATGCCGGGCAGGGCGGTGATATGCATACCGATAATGACGAGTGACATCAGGATATAACCCAGCGCCATGAACGGTACGACGATCTGCGTGAAGTGCGCGATACGTTTGACGCCCCCGAAGATGATGATGCCGAGCACGCCGACGACGATCAGCGCCGTTGCCATCTTGGTAAAGCTGACATCACCGAAGCCCGTCTGCAGCATGCCGTTGGCGCCCAGGGCAAGTTCGACGGCGTTGCCAATTGCGTTCGACTGCACGGTCGGCAGCAGCACGCCGACGGCGACGATGGTCGTCAGCGCGAAGATCCACGCGTACCACTTCTGGCCCATCGCCTTTTCGATATAAAAAGCCGGGCCGCCGCGGTATTCGCCCTCGTGCTCTTCCTTGTAGATCTGGCCGAGGGCCGACTCGACGTACGCAGTAGCTGAGCCGAGAAACGCGACCACCCACATCCAGAATACGGCGCCGGGTCCGCCGAAGCCGATTGCGGCTGCGACGCCAGCGATATTACCGGTGCCGACCCGGCCGGACAGCGAGACGGACAATGCCTGGAACGACGAGATACCCCGGTCGGACTCCTTGCTCGAGAACAACAGGTGGATCATCTCCTTGAACAGGCGTACCTGAACAAAGCGGGTGAGGATCGAGAAAAACAGGCCGGCTGCCAGGCACAGGTAGACCAGCGCAGGGCTCCAGACATAACTGTTGATCTGATCGACGAGTTGCTGCATGCCGTCCC
>JASJCH010000010.1 GCA_030066075.1 Woeseiaceae bacterium | reverse complement strand
GCCGCTCGGCGGCGCGCTGCTGGTCTTCCTCGTTCAGGAACCGGATGACCGCCCGATCATCTTTGAGGTAATAAGCCTCGGGCGTGATGCCCTCACCCTCGAGCGTGCGCACGAAGTCATCCAGCTTTTGCTGGGTCACTGCGCCGCCATCGGCATCGGCCAGCTGGACCGCGGGCGCGCTGCCGTAGATATTCGGCAACGCGAACAGGATGCCCGTCAGCACCACGAGGATGACGAGCGTGTTTAGCCAAGCTGGGTATCTGTTCATTGTTTCAGACCCTGGCTTTGTTTAACGAACGTGACGGTAGCTAGCGTTGCAGGAACTGCTACGCATTTTCGAAGGTGTCTTTGGGCACTACGGACGCGACGCTCGATTTCTGGATCTTGATCTCGGTGTCGTCGGCCACCTTCACGATCGCGTAGTGATCCGAGATGCCCGTGATGATACCGAGGATGCCGCCAGTGGTCAGGACTTCGTCACCGACCTTGAGGCTGGCGACGAGATTGGCGTGTTCCTTCTGGCGCTTCTGCTGCGGCCGAATCATCATGAAGTACATCAGCGCGATGAAAGCGACCATGATCAGGATGGGGCTGAAGCCGCCGCCTTGCGGGGCAGCACCCTGCGCGTATGCGCTTTGAATTAGAAAGTCCATGAGTCTCTTGTTGTTTGTTGCGAGTGGTCCGGGCACCCCCGGAAAAATTAGCGCGGTATTATGGCACAGAGCGTTTGAGATAAGGGCAGGAATGCGAATCCCAAGGTCCGGATTCGCATAAGGGGCGTCAGCGGTATCGCGAACGAATATCGGCGACCGCTGCCGCCAGCTCCCCAGCCTCGATAGCGGCCCTCAATATTCCCATAAGCCTCTGATAATAATAGAGATTATGCAGCGTCGCCAGGCGCGGACCGAGAATCTCGCCGCATTTCTCGAGGTGCCGCAGGTATGCGAGGCTGTAGTTGCGGCAGGTATAGCAGTCGCAGTCCGGGTCCGGCGCCGAGGTATCGTCGGCGTAACGGGCATGCCGGAACTTGACCGTGCCCCGGGACGTGAACAGCTGACCGTTACGGGCGTGGCGGGTCGGAATCACGCAATCGAACATGTCGACACCACGCAGCACGGCCTCGGCAATGTCGACCGGCGTGCCAACGCCCATCAGGTAGCGCGGCGCCGCGTCGGGCATCTTCGGCACCAGGGCGTCGAGAACGGCATCGCGCTCGTCCTCGGGCTCGCCAACGGCCAGGCCGCCAATAGCGTAGCCGTCAAATCCGATATCGCAGAGCCCCTCGATCGATGCTTCGCGAAGGTTGTCGTAAATGCCGCCCTGCACGATGCCGAACAGCGCCTCGCCGCGGTCCGGCTCGGCCGACTTGAGCTCGTCGAAGCGCTGCCGGCTACGCTGCGCCCAGCGCAGTGACAGTTCCATCGACTCGCGCGCTTCGCCCTCGCTGGCGGGGTACGGCGTGCACTCGTCGAGGATCATCGTGACATCCGCATTGAGGTCATGCTGCACCTCCATCGACTTCTCCGGCGTGAGGAACACCGTGTCGCCATTGACGGGCGACTGAAACTTCACGCCTTCCTCGCTGAGCTTGCGCATCGCGGCCAGCGAGAAGACCTGGAAGCCGCCGGAGTCGGTCAGGATGGGGCCTTTCCAGTGCATGAACTCGTGCAGGCCGACGTGCTTGCGAATAATCTCCGTGCCCGGCCGCAGCATCAGGTGAAACGTGTTGCCCAGAATGATGTCGGCGCCGGATTCGGCGACCTCCTCGGGGGTAACGCTCTTGACGGTGCCGTACGTGCCCACCGGCATGAAGGCTGGCGTCTGCACGACGCCGCGGCGGAACGCCAGCTCGCCACGACGCGCGAGACCGTCGGTCGCGCTGATCGTCAGCTTCACGCAACTGCCCCGGGCGTGAGGAACATCGAATCGCCGTAGCTGAAGAACCGGTAGCGCTCCTGCACGGCATGCCGGTATGCCGCGAGGATGCGTTCGGTGCCCGCAAATGCGGCAACCAGCATCAGCAGCGACGACTGCGGCAGGTGGAAATTCGTGATCATCGCGTCAATGGTACGAAACTCGTAGCCGGGAAGGATAAAAAGGTCGGTTTCGCCGGAATACGGCTCGATCGAGCCGCTGCGCGCGGCCGTCTCGAGCGACCTGACCGACGTCGTGCCGACGGCGATAACGCGACCGCCCTCTTCCCGGGTGCGCCGGACGAGTTCGCAACAGTCCTTGTCGACGACGAGACGCTCGCTGTGTAATCGGTTGGCTTCGATGTCTTCGTGCCGCAGCGACTGGAATGTGCCGGCGCCGACATGCAGCGTCACGAAGGCGTGCCTGATCCCGGCCGCCTCGGTGTCTGCCAGCATGGCATCGTCAAAGTGCAGGCCGGCCGTCGGCGCCGCGACGGCGCCCGGGTCACGCGCGTAGACGGTCTGGTAGCGTGCGTCATCAGCCGACTCGGCGTCGCGCCCGAGATACGGCGGCAACGGCACTTCCCCGTACTGCTCGAGATACGGCGCCACCGGCGCGGAGAATGTCAGCACGAAAAACTCATCCTGGCGGCCCTCGACGACGGCGCAAACATTGCCCGGCAGCTCGATGCGCATTCCCGCTTTCGGCGTCTTGCTCGCGCGCACCTGCGCCAGCGCGCTGTGCTCGCTCTCGATGCGTTCAACGAGTATCTCGCAGCGTCCGCCCGTTTCCTTCTGCCCGTGCAGGCGCGCGTGAATGACTCGCGTGTCATTGAAGACGAGCAGGTCGCCGGGCTGCAGCAACTTTGGCAAGTCGGCGAAACGGCGGTCGTGCAAACCGTCGCTGACTTCGAGCAGGCGGCTGGCGCGGCGCTCCGCGGTCGGGTAACGCGCAATCAGCTCGTCGGGCAGCGAGTAATCAAAGTCGGATATCTGCATCGGCGCGCATGGTAGCAAAGCGCCCAATGAAAAGGGCCAGCGCCGACACCGGTGCTGGCCCCATGTGACGCCACCCGGGGTGGCGCGCGATCAGGATCGTTCCTTGCGCGCTTTCAATGCCGGTTGCGGGGCGGCGGCCGGGTGCGGACCCGGCTCCCATTCGAGCAACTCGCTGCTGCGGCCATCAGGCACCTCGATCTTCAGGGTGCGCTTGCGCTTGTCACGCATGATGCCTATCTCCAGGTTCTCGCCGGCCTGGTAGGAACCGAGGATGCGCAGCGCGTGTCGCACCGACGTCGGCTCACGGCCATCGATGCTGAGAATCACATCACCGTCTTCGAGCTGCAGCGCGTCAGCCTCCGGCGCGCTGACAACCAGCACACCCGAATCGGCGCCAAAGTACTTGCCGAGGCCCTCGTTCAGTTCGACCAGTTCCATGTCTGCCCAGACGTTGCCCGGCCAGGCGAAACGGAAGTTCTGGCTGTGCTTTTCCGCGATCTCGGGTGCGACATGAATCTCCGGCAGCCGGTAACTCCGTGGGGCACTGAATGCGTAGGCATGCATCTCGACCGGTCGCGGCTCGACCTCGACCGAACCGACCTTGCCGTCGCGCAGGTATTCCACCTCGAGAATGTCCCCTTCTTCGACACCCGCCATGAAGTCCAGCACCCGGCGGTTTGCCTCGCGCGAATTGTCGGCGCTCATCGGCTCGCCATTGATCGCGGTAATGATGTCGCCTGACCGCAGGCCCGCATCGTCGGCAGCGCTGCCCGGCGTAACCCCGACAATCTGCACGCCTTCGACGGGCTCGCCGTCGCGGTTCTCACCAATATTGACACCCAGGCGCGGGCGCTCGTCAGTGATGAACTCGAATTGCTTCTCGAACTCCCGCAGTTGCGGCAGTCGCTCGGACGTCAGCTCCGCGATCGTGCGGGCGGCCTCGGCCATGCGCCGTTCGGCTTCTTCGAGTTTCTTGTCGATCTCCGCCTCGCGGGCCTTGGCCGTAGCCACCTCGGCGGCAGCCGCCGCTTCCTTCCGCTCAGCTTCTTCCTGGCTTTGCGCAGCGGCCTGCCCGGCGAGCAGCAGGAATGCTGCGGCAGGAACTAGAATCTTAAGGGTCTTCATCAGGTTCTCCTGTGTTGCTCAGAAGCCCGTGCGTTGCGCCTGCGCATAGCGCAACCCGACGAGCAGTTTCATTAGCCTGACGCGTTCGCGCCAGAAAATTTCCTTGTCCTCGTCCGTCATCTGGATTGACGGGTCGTTCAGCTGGTAATCGATCGCCGCAATGCGGTCCTCGATTTCAGAAATCGTTGCGACCGTGCCTGCCTGGCGCACCCGCGGCTCCTCGGGCATCGCGCGCAGGTCGCTCTCGAGCTGGCGGGACTCGACCATGAGCGCCTGCAGCGCCGAAACCTGCGGCTGGCTGGTCGCCTGGGTCACGGGCGGCTCGGTGACGCCGGTCGGCTGCGGCTCGCTGATGAGCAGCGGCACCATGATCGCAACCAGCGCGGCTGCCGCTGCGAGCCCGAGCCCGCCGTTCCACGTTAGCGGCCGGCGCATCTTGCCCTGCCGGATCAGCCCTTCGGCCTCGGCCTGCTCGCGTATGCGTAACCACACGTCTCGCGGAGGCATCACCTCCGGCAAGTCCCTGAGCTCCTGCTGGAGCAGGTCGCGCTGGTCCGCGGTCAATCCACAAATCATCTCTTTGTCCTTCTTGTCTTTCGACATTGTCAGCAACCTCTCAGCGCTGCGTTTTCGCCGCCGACTTCTTCCTCGGGAACCGTCAGCAATGGTCGTAATCGCTGGTAAGCCCGCGAGAGCTGCGACTTTGAAAAACTCTCTGTCTTGCCCATCAGCTCGGCAATTTCCTTGTGCGTAAATCCTTCCACATCGTGCAGCCATACCACGGCACGACTGGTTGACGACAAGCTTGCCAGGGCCGAGTCGAGGTCGAGGGCGACGTCCGGCTGCGCCGGGACTCCCTGGCTACCGGCGTCCGCCGCGGTGACCTCGTGCCAGTCGTCGGCCAGCGCCTGGCCGCGCGCCGTCCAGGCCGAGCGCAAGTGCATGAGCGCCTTCGACACCGCGATTCGACGTATCCAGCTGCCGAGCGCTGCCTCGCCCCGGAATTTGGCGATCGAGCGCATGATCTCGATGAACGTCTCCTGCACCAGGTCCTCGGCCTGCGCCGGCACCCGGGTGAAGCGCAGGCACAGCGAGTACACGGGCCCGGCAAACGCGCGGTAGATGATCTCGTGTGCTCGCGCATCGCCGCGAGCGGCTCGCTTCACGATCGCCGGGTCGATCCGGATGTCAGCAAACTTGCTCATAGTCCGGAATATTAGATGCCCTGCGCCGAAAAAGGGTCGCAGCCGCGAAAACGAATTCGGACGCTGGCGGCAAGGCCTTGTCATGCATATACTTCCCTCCCCGTGCCGGGGTGGCGGAACTGGTAGACGCGCCGGATTCAAAATCCGGTTTCCGAAAGGAAGTGAGGGTTCGATTCCCTCCTCCGGCACCACGCCTACATGCGAAGACCTTCACGATGAAATACTGTTCCGTCTGCGGCCAGACCGTCTCCTGGAAGATGCCTGAGAGTGATACGCACGAGCGCTGGATCTGTGATTCATGCGGTCATATCCACTACCAGAATCCGATTCCCGTTGTCGGTTGCGTGCCCGAACGAGACGGCAAGATCCTGCTGTGCAAACGCGCCATCGAGCCGCGCTACGGCAAGTGGACCGTACCCGCAGGGTTCATGGAGCTCGGCGAGTCCACGGTCGACGGGGCCGCCCGGGAGACCCGGGAAGAGGCCTGCGCCGAGGTCGAGGTTGGCCACCTGTTTGCCGTGGTCGACGTGATCGACGCAGGCCAGGTGCACTTCTTTTATACGGCGAAACTCATCAGTGACTTCAGCCCCGGCGCCGAGAGCCTCGAGTGCCGCATGTTTGCCGAGGACGAGATTCCCTGGGACGAAATCGCGTTTCACAGCGGGCGCTATGCGCTAGAGAAGTATTTCGAGGACCGCGGCCAGAACAACGTCACGCACGTTCACGAGTTGCGCCGGGCCAGGTCTTAGAATGCCAGGTCGCGACCCTTTGTGGACGTTGGCCAGCCTGTTTTCAAGCGCGCTACGGAGGCCCTTTGATTGAGGCTGCTGTAGTTCTCTCGCTTATCGCCCCTGTCTACCTGGGTATTGCAGTAGTAGTCGCCGCAAGTCGCAGACCAGCCTACAGTCATTTTAGAAACACGATCAGCGAGCTTGCAGAATTCGGTTCCGAATACACGGCAAGCGTGTCCTTTGGTGTGTTCTTGCCCGTTGCAATTATGCTGGGCATCGTGGCTTTACTCGTAGGCCCCACTAACCCACCAATTGCCGCACTCGCACTCTCGATTGCTATCGGGTACGGAGTCGGCGCGATATTCCCGTCCGATCCGGGCTCACCGATGATAGGTTCGTCCAGGCAGGCGGTTCATAATTTAGGCGGAGCGATCGAGTACCTGGGCGGAGCGCTCTCGCTGTTCTGGATTGCAGAAACCTCGGGACCGGCCTTTCGCGTTTTGGGCTTCGTCGTTGCTGCTTCGGCGATTCTCGTGTCATTCGAGAGCCCAGTGCGAGGAGCTATTCAGCGCATCGCCGAATCATGCCTGTTCCTGGGCCTTCTCACGGCATTGTGGTTGCGATGACAGATCGGTCGCAGCCGTCCGCCGGTCGTCAGGAAGGCCGGGTTACTGGAACTTCTGCTGCAGCATACCGTGCAGCTGGTCGGGCGTGATGTAGCCGCCTATCAGGGTGCCGTCATCAAGGACGATAGCCGGGGTGCCGCTCAGGCCGGCGTCACGACCAATGATGTAGTGGTTCTGGACCATCGACGCGTCGCATTCGTTGGTCGGGAACGCCTCGCCGAGCTTTGCGAGCGTCAGGGCGTTCTGCCGGTCCGACGCGCACCAGACCTGTTCGGCCGTCGTCCAGGCGGGCGATGCCGGGCCGTTGCGCGGGTACATCAGGTAGCGAACCTCGATGCCGTGCGCGAGGTACTGGTCGATCTGGGCGTGCAGTCGCCGGCAATACGTGCAGTCGACGTCGGTGAAGATATCGACCGAGAACTTGACCTCCTCGGGCGAGAAGACGATGGCCTGCTCGTCGCTCACGCCGGCCATCAGGTCGCGGCGAGAGTCGTTGCGCACGTTTTCGCTGAGGTTTTCCTGCAGGTCGAGGTCGATCAGGTCGCCCTGCAACAGGTAGCGGCCGTCCGCCGAGATGTACACGACGATCGATCCTTTGTGGATCGTGTACCAGCCTTCGACCGGGCTCGCGCTGACGTCTTCGGGATCGATCAGGTCGAACATCTCGCCAACCTTCTGGCGTACGTTCTCGAGCTCCGCGTCGTCGGCGTGCGCGAAATACGCGGCTGACAGCATCGCAATTGCTGCAATAACAAGGCTGATCTTGGGCATCGTGCGGCTCTTCGTGTGAATCTGCGAGGCAACAGCGCCCCGCTACTCGGACCCGTGTGGGCCCCGCCAGTTCCCCGGCGCGCAGAGTGTAACAAAGCTAACCGCGTGGATGGTGGTCGCCGTGCAGGTCCTTGAGGCGTTCGCGAGCCACGTGCGTGTAGATCTGGGTCGTGCTGAGGTCGCTGTGGCCGAGCAGGAGCTGGACCACCCGCAGATCTGCGCCCCTGTTGAGCAGGTGCGTCGCGAATGCATGGCGCAGGCTGTGCGGCGACAGCTTTTTGCGCACGCCTGCCTTCTCGGCATAACGCTTGATGATGTGCCAGAAGGCCTGCCGCGTCATGCGATCGCCGCGGCGAGTCGGGAACAGGTAGTCGGTCTGGCGCTCGAGCAGGATTTCCATGCGCGGCCCGTCGATGAAATCGCGCAGCCAGCGCTGTGACTCCTCGCCCAGCGGAATCAGGCGTTCGCGGTCGCCTTTGCCGACGATCCGCAGCACGCCCTGGTTGAAGTTGATCTGCGACTGCTTGAGGTTGATCAGCTCCGAAACGCGCAGGCCCGTGGCATACAGCAGTTCGAGCATGGCGCGATCGCGGTGACCCAGCGGCTCGTCGGTGTTCGGCGCATTGAGCAGCGCATCGACTTCCTCTTCGGTCAGTGTTTTGGGCAGCGAACGGCCGATACGCGGCATCTCGATGTCCGCGGTCGGGTCGGAATCACGCATGCCTTCGCGCATGATGTAACGGAAAAAACGGCGGAAGCTCGAGAGCTGACGCGCCGTGGAACGCGGCTTGGCGCCGCCTTCGACGCGTCCCGCGATAAAATCGAGCAGATCCGACTTCTCGGCCTCGTCGATGGACTTTTCGTGCTCGGCCAGCCCGCGTCCCAGGGTCATCAGGTCCGCACGGTAGGCGCCCAACGTGTTCTGCGAGAGTCCACGCTCCATCCAGATTGCATCAAGGAAGCGATCGACGAGCTCTTCCGAGCGCGCAACATACTGTGATTCCGGCTTGTTCGGGTCTTTGCTGGCCATAGGTTCCATCTGTTTCAGTCGCGCAATCCTTTGCGGTAGCATACGCCGGTTGTCGCACCTGCCGGCGTCGCCAAGCGACGGATTTTTCAAGGGTTTGAGTATGATCAGGACGCCCCGCAACCGGCGTGATGGCTGTCACACATTCCGGAAGGCATTGACATAAAGTGACCTACGTCACATATCTCTTGCGCACTCTGTACGGTTTCTACGGCTGGTCGGTTTTCGCCCTGTGCTGCGTATGTGCGCTAATCGTAACAATTGTGGTCCCTGGGGAAGCGCGGCGCCACCGGATAACGGCCGGATTGTCCCGCGCGGTCTTCATCCTCGGCGGCGTCCCGGCCAACGTCACCGGAGCGGAAAACCTCCCCGAGGGGGACTCCGTGGTCGTCGCCAATCACGCCAGTTTCGTGGACGGCATCCTGCTCAATGGTTACCTTCCCGGACGCTTCTCTTTCGTGATCAAGGGCGAGATGCGCGACATCCCGCTCGTGCACTTCGTGCTGCGCCGTTCGGGGGCGAGATTCGTCGAGCGCCATGAGCAGGGACGCAGCAGTCGCGACGCCCGCCAGATCGTCAAGGCCGCGGTGGGCGGCCAGTCACTCGGCTTTTTCCCGGAGGGAACCTTTCGCCGCGAGCCCGGCGTGGGTCGTTTCCGTCCTGGCGCCTTCGTGGCGGCGATTCGCGGCGACATGCCCGTGGTGCCGATCGCCATCCAGGGAACGCGGGAAATGATGCCGGATGGACGCATGTGGCCCTGGCCCGTGCGCCCGCGGATGCACATCCTGCCGCCGATCCTGCCGGACGACCCCGCATTCGAGAGCCACAGGATGCTGGCCGAAGCGTCGCGCCAGCAAATCCTCGCCGTGCTCGGCGAGCCCGATCTGTGTAAAGTATCGGACGAAAATTCTAATGAGGATTAAAAAATGAGTTCGGATCCCGTCGTCATCGTCGCCGCGCAGCGGACACCGATCGGCGCATTCCAGGGCGCGCTCTCCCCGGCTACAGCCCCCGACCTTGGCGCCGCAGCGATTGCCGGCGCCCTCGGCGCCAGCGGTATCGCAGGCGCCGATGTGGACCAGGTTCTCATGGGCTGCGTGCTGCCTGCCGGGCTCGGCCAGGCCCCGGCGCGCCAGGCGGCCATCGCTGCCGGTATACCGGTCGGGGCGGCATGCACGACCGTCAACAAGATGTGCGGCTCCGGCATGGAGACGATCATGCTCGCTCACGACCGCATCAAGGCCGGCAGCGCCGCGGTGATCGTCGCCGGCGGGCTCGAGTCCATGACCAACGCCCCCTACCTGCTGCCGAAAGCCAGAGGCGGCTTTCGGATGGGCCACCAGGAAGTGCTCGACCATATGTTCTACGACGGCCTGCAGGACCCGTGGGAGGGCCAGATGATGGGCCACTACGCCGAGGAGACGGCGAAGAAGTATGGCTTCAGCCGCGAGGACCAGGATGCGTTCGCCATCGAATCCGTCACCCGCGCCCAGGCGGCAGTTGCCGCGGGCACCTTCACCGACGAGATTTCCCCGGTCACTATGTCGACGCGCAAAGGCGAAGTAACGGTCGAGGCGGACGAAACCCCGGGAATGGTCAGCGTCGACAAGATACCGACACTGCGTCCGGCCTTCGCCAAGGACGGCACTGTGACGGCGGCGTCTTCTTCTTCGATTGCCGACGGCGCTGCGGCGCTGATCCTGATGTCGGCAAGCGAAGCCGAGAAACGGGGCCTGGAGCCTGTTGCGACGCTGGTTGGCCACTCGAGCTTCGCGCAGGAACCGGCCTGGTTCACGACCTCACCCGTCGCAGCCATTAAACACCTGCATGACAGGCTCGGCTGGAGCCCGGACAACGTCGATCTCTACGAGGTGAACGAGGCGTTCGCGGTCGTCACGATGGCCGCTATGCGCGACGTGGGCCTCGACCACGCCGCCGTTAACGTCAATGGCGGCGCCTGTGCGCTCGGCCACCCGATCGGGGCGTCGGGCGCGCGCATCACAACGACGCTACTGCATGCCCTGAAGGCCCGTGGCCTGAAGCGCGGCGTCGCATCACTTTGCATCGGTGGCGGCGAAGCGGTTGCCGTCGGTGTCGAACTGACCTGAGGAAACTCAATGGAACTCGCAACAGCTAAAGCCGTGATCACGGGCGGCGCTTCCGGACTGGGACTCGCAACCGCAAAGCGCATCGTCGAGGCGGGCGGCCAGGTCGTCCTGCTGGACATCAACGATGAACTCGGCGAGGCGGGCGCCGCGGAGCTCGGCGACCGCGCTTCCTATATCAATACGGACGTAGCGAACGAAGCGTCTGTCCAGGCAGCCATGGCCCAGGCCAACGAAGCTATGGGTGGCATCACGCTAGCCGTTAATTGCGCGGGCATTGCGACGGCGGGACGCACGCTGGGCCGCGAAGGGCCCTGGCCGGCGGAGCTGTTTAACAGGGTCATCCAGGTCAACCTCGTCGGCAGCTATAACATCACCAAGGAAGCGGCTGCGTTCATGGTGAGTAACGAGCCCACCGACGACGGCGAGCGCGGCGTCATCATCAGCACGGCATCGATTGCGGCTTTCGAGGGCCAGATCGGCCAGGCGGCCTACTCGGCATCGAAGGGCGGTGTCGTCGGCATGATGCTGCCGCTCGCCAGAGAATTCGCGCAGTTTGGCATTCGGGTCAACACGATCGCGCCGGGCGTCTTCCTGACGCCGATGGTCGCGGGTATGCCCGAAGAGGTGCAGGAATCGCTCGGCATGCAGGTCCCGTTCCCGCCGCGCCTCGGCAAACCGGACGAATACGCCGACGCCGTCGAGTTCATCTACGGAACAACGATGGTGAATGGCGAAACGATCCGCGTGGATGGGGCTATAAGGATGCAGCCCAAGTAGGAGCTCCTACATTCCGGAGTAGTTCGGCCCGCCCCCGCCTTCGGGCACCGTCCAGACGATGTTCTGCGACGGATCCTTGATGTCACACGTCTTGCAGTGCACGCAGTTGGTGAAGCTGACCTGGAACACCTTCTCGCCACCCTCCTCGACAACCTCGTAGACGCCGGCCGGGCAGTAGCGCTGCGCCGGCTCGTCATAGTCGGGCAGGTTCCTCGCGATCGGCACCGACGGGTCCTTCAGTCGCAGGTGCGACGGCTGATCTTCCTCGTGGTTGGTGCTCGACAGGAACACCGACGACAGCCGGTCGAACGTGATCACGCCGTCGGGTTTCGGATAGTCGATCTGCTGTGACTCGGAGGCCTTCTTCAACGATCCGTGGTCGGTGTTCGTATTGCGCCACGTGAACGGCAGCTTGCCGAAGAAAATGTTCTGGTCGATAAACGTAAACGCGGCACCCCAGAACGTCCCGAACTTGACGAGCGCCGGGCCGAAATTGCGCGCGCGGTGCAGTTCGTCATGAACCCAGGACGACCTCACGCTGGTCTCGTAGGCCTCCAGTTCGGACTGCCCGTCGTCGCCTTCGGCGAGCGCGGCCTGCACGGCCTCGGCGGCCAGCATGCCGGTCTTGATAGCGGTGTGGGCGCCCTTGATCTTGACGCCGTTGAGGAAGCCGGCGCCGCAACCGACAAGCATTCCACCCGGGAAAGTGAGCTTGGGCAGCGACTGCAGCCCGCCCTTGTTGACGGCGCGCGCCCCGTAACCGATGCGCTTGCCGCCCTCGAGGTACTGGCGAATCTTCGGGTGCAGCTTCCAGCGCTGGAACTCCTCGAACGGCGCCAGGTAGGGGTTGCTGTAATCGAGCGCAATGATCAGGCCGAGGTAAACCTGGTTGTTCTCGGCGTGATAGAGAAAGCCGCCGCCCTCGGTGTGCTTGTCGAGCGGCCAGCCGGCCGTGTGCACGACGAGGCCCTCGGAGTGCCGCTCCGGCTCGATCTCCCAGACCTCCTTGATACCGATACCGTAATGCTGCGGATCGGCGTCCTTGCGCAAATCGAAGCGGTCCATGAGCTCCTCGCTCAGGTTGCCGCGCACGCCTTCGGCGAAAATCGTGTACTTGCCCAGTAGTTCGTAGCCGGGCTGGTAGGAGTCCTTCTGCTTGCCGTCCTTGCCGATGCCCAGGTCGGAAGTCGCGACACCGGTGACCCGGCCCTGGTCGTCGTAGAGCACTTCCGAGGCGGCGAACCCGGGGAACACGTTTACACCGAGCGCTTCGGCCTGCTCACCGAGCCACTGGCACAGGCGGCCCAGGCTGATGATGTAGTTGCCGTGATTGTGCATGGGACGAGGCACAAACAGCCCGGGCGTGCGAATGCCCTTCTGGTCACTTGTCAGGAAGTAGATGTCGTCGCCTGTCACGGCCGTCTTCACGGGCGCGCCCTGCTCTTTCCAGTCCGGGATCAGTTCGTTGAGGCCGGTCGGCTCGAAGACGTTGCCCGACAAAATGTGTGCGCCGATCTCCGATCCTTTCTCGACCACAACCACCGCCAGGCTGGCGTCGAGTTGCATCAATCGAATGGCCGCCGCAAGTCCTGCCGGACCGCCACCGACGATGACGACGTCGAATTCCATGGATTCGCGTTCGATTGCTTCTGTCATATTGCCCTGACTCAGAGATAGAATTGCGAACGGTTACTGCACCGCCGCCGCGCAAAAAGGATAACCGGTATCTTGAGCATTCGCGAGGCTTACGAAGCAAGCCTGAGGTCGCACGGTCACGAGGAGGACGCGGCGCAACTCGAGGTCGTTGCGCGCCTGGATGACCTGCGGCAGCGCCTCGAAGCCCACCGACCTCCCGGCGTCCTGCGACGCTGGTTCGGACGCGGCGATTCCGCCACCGATAACGCGGTCCGGGGGCTGTATCTCTGGGGCGGCGTCGGCCGCGGCAAGACCTTTCTGATGGACCTGTTTTTCGACACGCTCGCCGTCGACAGCAAAACTCGCATTCATTTCCACCGCATGATGCGCGGCGTGCACGAACGACTGCAGGCGCTCGGTGAGATCGAGGACCCGCTGGACAAGGTCGCCGCGGACATCGCGCGCGAAACCCGGGTGCTGTGCTTCGACGAATTCTTCGTGAGCGACATCGGCGACGCAATGATTCTCGGGCGGCTGCTCGCGGGCTTGTTCGAGCGCGGCGTCACGCTCGTCGCCACGTCCAATTCGCACCCGGAAAATCTTTACAAGGACGGCCTGCAACGCCAGCGCTTCGTGCCCGCGATCGAGTTGTTGTGCGAGCACACGGACGTCGTTGAGATGGGCGGCGACGTCGACTACCGCCTGCGACTGCTCCAGCACGCCGGCACGTACATCACGCCGGATGACGATGCGGCGCACCGGCGGCTGAGGCAGTTCTTCGACGAGTCGGCGTCGAGCCAGATTGCCGAGTCCAGGGAACTCGATGTCAACGGCCGGCTGATTCGCGCGCGGCTCTGTGCCAAGGGCATCGCGTGGTTCGACTTCGAAGAGCTCTGCGACGGCCCGCGCAGCCAGAACGATTACATCGACCTCGCCCGCTGGTACCCGACCGTAATCATCTCGGGCGTGCCGGTCCTGGACAAAACCCAGGAAGACCAGGCCAGGCGATTCACTGCGCTGATCGACGAGTTCTACGACCGCCGCGTGAAACTCATACTTTCGGCGGCCGCACCTGCCGCTTCACTCTACGTGGGCGCCAGGCTCGCCTTCGAATTCGAGCGTACGGTCAGCCGGCTTATAGAAATGCAGTCGACCGACTACCTGGCGGCGCCCCACCTGGCGTAAACTGCGCACCTGACCGGTTTCATTCGCAACAAACAGCCATCATGAAAGACGAATTGATTCTCGAGGACTTCCTGCCCTACCGCCTGTCCATCACGTCGCATACCGTCAGCACCAACATCGCGCGCATCTACGAGAAGCGCTTCGGTGTGTCGATTCCGGAGTGGCGCGTCATAGCCATACTCGGCCGGTTTCCGGGTTTGTCCGCGGTCGAGGTGGCTGAGCGCACCCTGATGGACAAAGTCGCCGTAAGCCGGGCTGTAACAAAGCTGATCAAGAATGGCCGCATCGACCGGCAGTTTGCAGACGCGGACCGCCGCCGCTCCATCCTGAAGCTGTCGGAGGAAGGTCAGAAGGTGCATAACGAGATTGCGCCGCTCGCGCTGGAGTTCGAACGCCAGCTCGTCGAGGACATCAGCGAAGAAGACTACGAGAGATTCAATTCCATCCTTGAGCAACTGCTCGACAAGGCCCGCCAGTTAGGTATCTAGCAGGTTCGGAGATCCGTACGTGACACGCAAAAACATGCGCCGTGGCAGTGATCGTAAAACCAATATCGTCCGCGAGATTCTCGCGTCCCGTTGCACCTCCGCTCACCTGAAGAGCCGCGCCCAGGTCCGCGAGTTCCTCAGCCAGTACGTAGCGGATGTGCCTGTCGAGGACCTCGAAGGCCGGTCAACGGAGGTCATGGCGAAGATCGCACTGAGTCATCTCGACTTCGGCGCGGTGCGCCGCAGAGGTCAGGTCAAGATTCGCGTCTACAACCCGACCGAAGAAGAGCATGGCTACTCCTCGCCCTATACGTTCATCGAAATGATCAACGACGACATGCCATTCCTCGTCAATTCGATCACGGCGGCGGTCAACCGCCACGAGCTGTCGGTGCATATCACGGTCCACCCGATCATTCGCGTGCTCCGCGACTCGAAAGGCAAGCTGGAGTCAGTCTGCAAGCCGGGCGACGACAAGGGCAGGCCGGAATCCTATATTCGCCTCGCCGTCGATCGCGAGGTAGATCCGAAGCAACTGCGGTCGCTCGAGTCGGAACTGCGCACAGTGCTGTCGGACATCCGGTTGGCCGTGCGCGACTGGACGAAAATGCGCGCGCGGATGACCGAGGCGATCGAGCTGCTCGAAAAGGGCCCACGCCGCGCTGACGAAACCCTGCGCGAGGAGAGCCGCGCCTTCCTGAACTGGCTCATCGACGATCACTTCACGTTCCTGGGCTATCGTGAGTACCGCCTCGACGAGCGCAAGAGCAAAATGCTGCTGTCGCCTGTGGAGGACAGCGCGCTCGGTCTGCTGTCCCGCAAGAGCCGCAAGGGCCACACCATCGAGCTGACTGCGGAGATGCGCCGGCTCCGCCGGAGCCGCGACTGGCTGATCCTGACCAAGGCCAACTCGCGCTCCACCGTGCATCGCAACGCGTACCTCGACTACATCGGGGTGAAGATCTACGACGACAAAGGCAACGTCTGCGGCGAGCGGCGATTCATCGGCCTGTTCGCATCGGCTGCCTATATCGAAACGCCGCGAGACATACCGTTGTTGCGCCACAAGATCGACAAGGTCTTTGACAGGGCCGGCCTGCAACCGGTGGGTCACCGCGGCAAAGCGCTGTTGCACATTATCAATACGTATCCGCGCGACGAGCTGTTTCACGCATCGATCCAGGACCTCGCCCGAACGGCTATCGGCATCCTCAACCTGCAGGACCGCCAGCATGTCCGGTTCTTCCTGCGGCGGGACACGTTCCATCGCTTTTTCTCCTGCCTGGTCTACGTACCCAGGGAGAAATACACGACCCGCGTCCGCCGCGAGATCCAGGAGATACTGAAAGACGCGTTCGATGGCACGGCCGTCGACTCGAGCGTCCAGATCTCCGACTCGGCGCTGGCACGGGTGCATATCATCGTTCACACGGCATCGGGCGACCGGCCGCGAATCAGTATCAAGGCGATCGAGAAGATGATCGCCGAAGTCGTCATTACCTGGTCCGACCGGCTGCGCGAGCAACTCGCGACCGAGGTCGGTCTCGATGTCGGCCCCAAGTTGCACCGCAAGTACAGCAACTCGTTCCCGCCCGGCTACCAGGCCGACGTCTCCCCGCGCGAAGCCTGCTCCGACGTCAACCGCATCGAGGAGATGATCGCCGACGGTGAGCCGCGGACCTGCGAACTCTATGAGCCCGACGGCTGTGAGCCCGGGCACATGCACTTCATGGTCTACAGCTTCGACGAGCCGCTGGTGCTGTCCGACGCGTTCCCGGTACTCGAGGACATGGGTGTCGACGTTTACACGGAGCGTCCCTACGAGCTCACGCTGCAGACCGGGCAGTCGTTCTGGATCCAGGATTTCCACCTGCGCAACAGAGGTGGCGGCCAGTTCGACCGCAATGTCGTCGCGCCGCATTTCGAAGACTATTTCATGAAAGCGCTGGCGGGGACCGTCGAGAGCGACGGCCTCAATCGCCTGATCCTGACGGCCAAACTCGAACAGCGACAGGTCACCTTGCTGCGCTGCTATATGAAGTACCTGGTGCAGCTCGGCATGCCGTTCAGCCAGACCTACATGGAGGACGTCCTCGGCGCCTACCCGGGCCTCGCCAGGCTGCTCGTGGAGCAGTTCGAGATGCAATTCGATCCGACCATAGCGGCGACACGCCGCAAGGCCGGAATGGCCGACATGGCGCAGGCGGTCAAGCGCGCCGTGGCGCGGGCGCGCAATGTCGATGAGGATCGCATCCTGTCGGCGTTTGCCGGCGCGATTGCCGCAACGCTGCGCACGAATTTTTACCAGACCGACGACGACGGCGCACCGAAACCCTGTATCGCGATCAAGCTCGACCCGTCCGCCATGCGCGAAGTGCCGCTGCCGCGACCCAAGTACGAGATCTTCGTTTATTCGCCCGACGTCGAGGGCGTCCACCTCCGCGGCGGCGACGTTGCCCGCGGCGGATTGCGCTGGTCCGATCGTCGCGAGGATTTCCGCACCGAGATTCTCGGGCTGATGAAGGCGCAGGTGGTCAAGAACACGGTGATCGTACCGACCGGCGCCAAAGGCGGCTTTTTCCCGAAGCGGCCACCCGCCGGCGATCGCGAGGCGATCTTCGAGAATGGCGTCACGTGCTACAAGGCCTTTATCAGCAGCCTGCTCGACGTCACCGACAACGTCATCGACGGCGAGATTGTGCCGCCGCAGAACGTCGTGCGCCGCGACGGCGACGACCCCTATCTCGTCGTAGCCGCGGACAAGGGCACGGCGAGCTTCTCGGATATTGCCAACGAGATCTCCGCAAGCTACGGCTTCTGGCTCGACGATGCGTTCGCCTCCGGCGGCTCCGCGGGCTACGACCACAAGAAAATGGGTATCACTGCGCGAGGCGGCTGGGAAGCCGTCAAGCGCCACTTCCGCGAACTCGGCGTGAACACCCAGAAGGAGCCGTTCACGGTCGCGGGCATCGGCGACATGAGCGGCGACGTCTTCGGCAACGGCATGCTGTTGTCGCGCAAGATCCGCCTGGTCGCCGCCTTCAATCACCTGCATATCTTCCTCGACCCGGACCCGGACATCGCGGCCAGTTTCCGCGAACGGCAACGCTTGTTCAGGAAACCGCGTTCCGGCTGGAATGACTACAACGAAGCCGTCATCTCCAAGGGCGGCGGCGTTTTCTCGCGCCAGGCCAAGACGATCCGCCTGAGTGCCGAGGCGCGGCGCATGCTCGGCACCAGCGAACTCACGATGCAGCCGGACCAGCTGATCCGCGCCATCCTGAAGATGAAAGTGGACCTGCTCTGGAACGGCGGCATCGGCACCTACGTCAAAGCCAGCAGCGAGGGCCAAAGCGACGTCGGCGATCACACGAATGACGGGGTGCGAGTTGACGCGAACGAGCTGCGGTGCCTTGTTGTCGGCGAAGGCGGCAACCTCGGACTAACGCAGCGCGCGCGCATCGAGTTCGCACAGTGCGGCGGTCGCATCAATACCGACTTCATCGACAACTCGGGCGGCGTCGACAGCTCGGACCGCGAGGTCAATATCAAGATCCTGATGCGCGATGTGGTCGCGAAGACGGACATGACACGCGATAAGCGCAACCAGCTGCTCGAGTCCATGACCGACGAGATCGCCGACCTGGTGCTGCGCAACAATTACCTGCAGACCCAGGCCATCAGCATGAGCGAGGTCCGCTCGGTGGAGCGCATCGACGAGATGGCGCGCCTGATCACCAATCTCGAAAAGACCGGCCTGCTCGACCGGGAGCTGGAATTCCTGCCGGACGAGGCCGAGATCGAGGATCGCCGGCTGCGCAAGCAGGGCTTCACGCGACCCGAACTGTCGGTCGTTCTCAGTTACGCCAAGATCGATCTCTACGATGGCCTGATCGAGTCCGGCCAGACGCTCGAGGACTTCCTGGTTGTTGACCCGCTGCGCTATTTCCCGGCCGTCCTGCGGCGGCGCTACACGGACTTCATACCCGGGCACAGACTGAGTCGCGAGATCCTCGCGACATTGATCGCCAACGACCTGGTCAATCGTATGGGGCCATCATTCGTCAGACGCATCCAGAGCGATACCGGCGCGGACGTCGTGACGATCGCGCGCGCCTACACGGTCGCGCGACAGCTTTGCCAGGCCGGCCCGTTGTGGAAAACCATCGAGGAGCTCGATAACGAACTGCCTGCAACGGTGCAGGTGCTGCTGCTTTTCGAGGTCAGCCGCTCGTTGCGTCACGCGTGCTACTGGCTTATCGAACGCTTCGGCGACGACCTGGCCATCAAGACAGCCGTCGACAGGCTCAAAGACAATATGGTCACGGTCTACACGCGCACCGGCTCGGTCATGTCCAAATCGGCGAAGGTTCGTCACCAGAAGGCCGCGCACGCGTATATCGAGATGGGCGTGCCGGAGAAACTCGCGCACCAGATGTCGGCCCTGCTGCTTACGCGCCCGGCTCTCGACATGGCGGATCTCGCGGCTGCGTATAAGCCCGGCGCTGTCGACCTTGCGCGCCTGTATGCGGCGACCAACGACAAGCTGGGCATTTACTGGCTGCACGTCGCGGCAGAGGATCTCAAATGGAAGGACCGCTGGCAGGCCGTCGCAAGAGGCAAGCTGCGCGATGACTTCTTCAGGATGCGTCGCGAACTTGCCGAGCAGATACTGCGGCGCCGCGGCAAGCACGAGATCCCCGAGGCCGTCGACCGCTGGCTGGCGGCGCGCAGCGCCAAGGTGGAGCGTTTTACCCAGCTGATCGAGGAAATGACGCTCCGCCCGGAGGTCGACTTTGCTACGCTCACGGTCGCCGCGCGGGAATTCCGCGACCTCATTTCAACCTGAAACCAATACCAACGGAGATAACATGGCGGGCAAGCTCCTACTCTGTCGTCACGGCCAGAGCGACTGGAACCTCAAGAACCTGTTCACGGGATGGACGGATGTCGACCTGACGGAACAGGGCATCAGGGAAGCCGTCGCCGCCGGCAAGCTGCTGAAGGAAACGGGTTACGAATTCGACATCGCGTTTACCTCGGTGTTGAAACGTGCGATCCGTACCTTGTGGCTGATGCTGGATGAGATGGACCAGATGTGGATCCCGGTCGTCAGGGACTGGCGGCTCAACGAGCGCCACTACGGCGCCCTGCAGGGTCTGAACAAGGCCGAGACGGCGGCCAAGTACGGCGACGAGCAGGTTCATATCTGGCGCCGCAGCTATGACATACCGCCGCCGGAGCTGGAGCCGTCGGACGAACGGCACCCGGCGCACGACCCGCGCTATGCCGGCATCGCCAGTCTCCCGGCTACCGAGTCGCTCGCGCTTACGCTGGACCGGGTCGAGCCCTGCTGGAACGAGCTGATCGCACCCGAGCTCAGGGCCGGCAAGGACGTGTTGATCGCGGCGCACGGCAACAGCCTGCGTGCGCTCGTGAAGATGCTCGATGAAGTGTCGGACGAGGAAATCACCGGGTTCAATATCCCGACCGGTATTCCGCTGGCCTACGAACTCGACGACGATCTCAAGCCCATCTCGCGCGAGTTCCTGGGTGACCCCGAGGAAATCGCCAAGGCGGCCGCGGCCGTGGCAGCGCAGGGCAAGGCCAAGTGATATACGCGCTTGGGGATCGCAGCCCCGAGCTCGTCGGCGACGGCCATTTCGTCGCACCGAACGCTTCGGTCATCGGCCACGTGCGGCTGCTGCCCGAATCGAGTGTCTGGTTCAACTGCGTCCTGCGGGGCGACAACGAGCCTATCGAGGTGGGCGCGGGCAGCAACGTACAGGACGGCTGCGTGCTGCACACGGACCCCGGGTTCCCGCTGACGATTGCGACGGGCGTTACCGTCGGTCACAAGGTCATGCTGCACGGCTGTACGATCGGCGAGAATTCGCTGATCGGCATCGGCAGCACGATTCTCAACGGTGCGACGATCGGGCGTAACTGCCTGGTCGGCGCCCACTCGCTGGTCACCGAGGGCAAGTCCTTCCCGGACGGCTCACTGATTATCGGGGCGCCGGCCAAGGTCCTGCGCGAGCTGACCGAAGAAGAGATCGCCGGAATGCGCGAGGCCGCGCGTCACTACATCGCGAACGCCGCCCGCTTCAGCTCGACACTCACGGACGCGTAATCAAACCTGCAGCCGCGGGTCGGTGCGCGTCTCGCGCGGCTCGTCGACAACGCGGACGAGACCTTCCTGGGCAGTGGACGCGACCAGCGTCCCGTCCGCTGTAAATAACTGGCCGCGCGCGAAGCCACGCGCGCCCGACGCGTTGGGGCTGTCCATCGCGTACAACAGCCACTCGTCGATACGAAACTCGCGGTGAAACCAGAGCGCGTGGTCGAGGCTCGCCATGATCACCTTGCCCTGACCGAACGGTAGTCCGTGCGGCAGCGTGCTGGTGCCGAGCAATTCGAAATCCGATACGTAGGCAAGCAGGTTTTGGTGCAGTGCGACGTTGTCGGGCAGCGCGTCGACAGCGCGAATCCAGACGTGCTTGACCGGCGGCTGCGGATCCGGCGTGCCGAGCGCCACCGGCTCCACCGGGCGAAACTCGAACGGCCGCTTGTCGGTCATGAAGCGCCGCAGCTTCTCGGGCAGCTTGTCCAGGTGCTCGCAGGCGATCTCGGCCAGATCCTTGAGGCCGTCCGGCCCGGCCACTTCGGGCTTGTCGGCCTGGTGGCTGAGCCCGGGCTCTGGCTGCTGGAATGAGGCCGCCAGGTTGAAGATCGGCCGGCCATGCTGGATGGCCACGACGCGGCGCGTCGAAAAACTGCCGCCATCCCGGGCGCGGTCGACTTCGTAGATGATTGGCGCGTTCATGTCGCCGCGGCGCAGGAAGTACGCGTGCAGCGAGTGCGCGACGCGTTCCTCGACCGTGTTCTGTGCGGCCGACAGCGCCTGGCCCAGTACCTGGCCGCCGAAAACCTGTGCACTGCCGATGTCGCGACTGTCGCCGCGGAAAATATTGTCTTCGATCCGCTCCAGCTTCAGGAGCGTGATCAGGTCATCGAGAACCGGGTGCATGCTCAGTCAGCCGTTATTGCCACCGTCGACGCGGATGCCCGTACCGCTGACGAAAGCGGAGTCATCGCTGGCCAGGAACAGTGCAACCTTGGCGACATCCACAGGCTCGCCGAGCCGCCGGGCCGCGGAATTCTGGATACAGAAATCGCGCAGTGCCTTGTTCTTGCGGAACACCTCGCGGCTGGCCGGCGTCATGATGGCGCCCGGCTGGATGTAGTTGGCCGTGATGCCGTACTCGCCTTTCTGCGCGGCGAGCTTGCGCGTCAGTGCCGCAAGATCCTGCTCGGCGGCCTCGAAGGCCTCGCTGCCATTCTCGGCAAACAGGCTGCGCAGGAAGCCAATGCTGATGATGCGCCCTGCCGGGCTTTTCTTCAGGTGCGGCAGGGCCGACTCGCAAAGCGCCCTGACGAGCGCGGCGCGACGTTCGAGCAGCGACTCGAGCTGAGCGTCACCGTCCGCCAGCGGCGCTTCGACAGCCAGCGGGAACTCCGCGATCAGGATATCGATGCCGCCCAGCTTGTCGGCCGCTTCGTCGACGAGTTCGGGTACTTTGGCCGGGTCGACCAGGTTCGCCGTCAGGCCGTCGATGCCCTTGACGGAACGAAAATGGTGATCGACGCCGCTATTGACCGTGTCGGCGGCCAGTACACGGGCGCCGTGCTTGACGAGCGTTCGCGCGACGGCCTCACCGATACCGCTCCCGCCACTCGTCACCAGCGCCCTCAGGCCGTAAAGGCGAAGGGGGTCTGCCATGCTTGCTCCAGCGAAGTTCGTATCCGCCCCTAGGCGGACCACTCATAGTCTTTGAATTGCTGGCGCAATTCAATCTTCTTGACCTTCCCTGTCGCCGTATGGGGCAGCTCATCGACGAACTCGACATCGGTCGGAATCCACCACTTCGCCACCTTGCCCTCGTAGAAGTCGAGCAGCTCCTGCCCGGAGACGTCCTGGCCCTCGCCTCTCACGACCACGAGCAGCGGCCGCTCGGTCCATTTCGGGTGCGGCACGCCGATGACGGCCGCCTCGGCCACCGCCTCGTGCGCCATGGCCGTGTTCTCGAGTTCGATCGAGCTGATCCACTCCCCGCCCGACTTGATAACGTCCTTGGTGCGGTCGGTGATGGCCATGTAACCCTCAGGGTCGATCGTGGCAACGTCGCCCGTGTCGAACCAGCCGTCCTCAGTGTGGGAACCGGCAGCGCCATCGAGCTTGTAATAGTCGCTGCAGATCCAGGGCCCGCGCACCTGCAGCGCGCCATAGGCCTCACCATCCCAGGGCAGCTGCTCGCCCTCGTCATTCACGATTCGCATCTCGCAACCGTAGATGCCACGGCCGGCCTTGGCCGCCAGGTCGAGTTGCTCGTCGTCCGTCAGGCCTTCGAGCCCGGCCTTGAGGGTATTGACGACGCCCAGCGGGCTCATCTCGGTCATGCCCCACCCCTGGCGCGCCTCGACGCCGTGCTTGTCTCGAAACTCCTGGATCATCGAGCGCGGCACCGCCGCCCCGCCGATGACCGTGCGCTGCAACTTGTCGAGCCGTTTGCCGGCAGCCTGGCAGTACTGCAGCAACGCCAGCCACACCGTGGGCACGCCCAGCGCCAGCGTCACGTCCTCGCTATCCAGCAGGTCGCACAGCGCCTCGCCGTCGCCCATCTTCGGCCCGGGCATGACGAGCTTGGCGCCCACCATGAACGTGGCATAAGGCACGCCCCAGGCGTTGACGTGAAACAGCGGCACGACGGGCAGCACGGTATCGCGGCTGGACATCGCCATGACGTCCGGCGTCACGGCGGCGAAGGCATGCAACACGGTCGACCGGTGGTCGTAAAGCACGCCCTTCGGATCGCCGGTCGTGCCCGACGTGTAGCACAGCGCCGACGCGGAGCGCTCGTCGAGGTCCGGCCAGTCGAAGTCGCTGCTCTCGTTCGCGACCAGCGTCTCGTAGCACATGACGTTCTTGAGCTGCGTTTCGGGCATGTGCTTCTCGTCGGTCATGACGACAATGCCCTCGACGTTCGGGATCTTGTCCGCCAGGGCCTCCAGCAGCGGCACGAACATGACATCCGTGAAGATCCACCGATCCTCGGCATGGTTGATGATGAACACGAGTTGCTCGGGGAACAGCCGCGGGTTGATTGTGTGGCAGACATAGCCGGCGCCACTGATCCCGTAGTACGCCTCGATGTGCCGGTAGTCGTTCCAGGCCAGCGTCGCGATGCGGTCTCCCGGGTTGGCGCCGAGACGGGCCAGCGCATTGGCCAACTGCCTGGACCGCGCGATGCATTCCCGGTAGGTGTAACGGTGCCGCGGATTGTCGACTGTGACCGAGACGATCTCGCGAGAGCCATGGTAGCTGGCGGCATGTTCCGCTATCGACGAGACCAATAGCGGCGTGTTCATCATGAGTCCGAGCATGCTGATGTCTTCCCGTGTTGCAAGGGTCGCTAATTTAGCAGAAATGTCACTTCAACGGTTTTGCATAAGCACAATCCGAAGCTATTGATTTTGCGGTGGTTCACGGAAATCATGCTATTCTCTCGTGCACCATATCTGTCGCAATTCAGTGCTTAGCAAGGGGGACCAATGAGCATGCGAATTTCATCGATACTGCGCCTGGCCACGCTCGGGCCGGTAGTAGCCGCCGGACTCACTTTTACATCCGTTTCGGTTGCCCAGGAAGAACCTGAGGCAATCGAGGAAATCCTCGTTACGGTGCAGCGCCGCGAGCAAAGCATCATGGACGTACCGGTCGCTGTCAGCGCTCTTACAGGCGCCGATATTCAAGCAGCCGGCATCAAGGACATGTTCGACCTGCAGCAGAACGTGGTCGGCCTGATCATCGGCCAGAGCCAGACGTCGACGTCGACCAACTTCTCGATTCGCGGCATCGGCTCGACCTCCAACAACTTCGGCGTCGAATCCTCTGTCGGCCTTTACGTCGACGGCGTTTATCGCTCGCGCCAAAGCTCGCTGATCAATGACCTCGCCGATATCGAGATGGTGGAGGTCGCCCGCGGTCCCCAGGGCACGCTGTTCGGCAAGAACACGGCATCGGGCGCCATCATCGTTCGCACGGTCCGCCCGAGCCATGAGCGGGACGCCTATGTCGAGGCGACCGCCGGTGACTACGGGCTTATCAAGTTCGGCGCCGCATCGAACTTCTCGCTCACCGAGAACACCGCGATGCGCGCCACCGTGTTCGGCTCGCAGCGGGACGGCTATGTCGACGATGACGTGAGGGGCGACGATTTCTATAACGACCGAGATCGCTGGGGCGCCCGCCTGCAGCTCGCGATCAACGAGCCGGGTGACGATTTCAACGCGCGCATCATCGCGGACTACGCCGAGATCGACGAAACTTGCTGCGTTGCCGTTGCCCGCGTTGACGGCCTCGTCGCGCAGTCGAGCCTGCCGACGGGCATGCCGACCTTCGGCTCGGACTCGGCTATCGCGGCCCTCGGCGGCACGATCTTCACCGACTACCCGTATCCCCCGGGGATCTTCCCGCCGCAGCTCGACATTCGGCAGGGCGTCGGCTTTGACGAGTACCTTGTCTCCTACGACTCCGTTCCGAATTCCACGAACGAAGACCTGGGTCTGTCGGCCGAGTTCAATTTCGCGCTCGGTGACAGTGCGACGTTCACGTCGATCACGGCTTACCGGACCTTCGATACGTTCGATATCATTGATGCCGACTTCACCAGCGTCCCGCTGATTTCCCGGACCAATGACGCCGAAGTGGAATCGCTGTCACAAGAGTTCCGTGTCACCGGCGATATCGGCGAGTCGGTCAACTACGTGGCCGGCGCCTATTACTTCGGCCAGGAGATCGACAGCTTCAAGAACACGAGCGATCCCTCAGGCCCCGCAGGCCTGCTCGGCCAGTACATCGACCTCACGGTGCCGGAAGTTGGCGATGCGGTCACCTTGGTCAACACGGTGAACCAGCTGGTCGGCCTGCCGTACCCGCCTGCCGGTACTGCATTCCCGGCCGGCGTGTTCTCCGAGGACACGGTCAACCAGGACCAGGACGGCTGGGCCGTGTTCACGCAGTTCGATATCGCGGTGACGGATGACTTCACGATCACGCTCGGCGGACGCTACACCGACGAGACCAAGAAGATCGACGCTACCTTTGTGCAGACCGCACAGGGCCCGCCGCCCGACCTCGACGCTCTCGCATTGATTGCGTGCCAGCTCAATCCGGCCGTCAGTCCGGACTGCCCGCAGGGCCTGCCGCCACCTGACTTCATGGACCCGAACACGCTGGCCGTTTTCATCCCGTTCGGCTTCGAGGGGTGGGGCTCGTACGAGTTCCCGCCGCTGGCACCACGTCCTGACCTCAACGATAAGCTCGACGACGACCAGTTCACCTATACCGGCAAGCTCAGCTGGTTCCCGGGCGGTGGCGCGACGCTGCTGTACCTGTCGTACGCGACGGGCTTCAAGTCCGGCGGCACCAACACCGACCGCATCTCGCCAGCGTTCGACCCGATCTTCGACGCCGAGACTTCGGAATCCATCGAACTCGGTCTCAAGGGCGAGTACGGACCCGTGCAGCTCAAGATCGCCATCTATGACGTCGAGTACGACGACTTCCAGGCCAACACGTTCACTGGCACAGGCTTCAACCTGCAGAACGCCGGTAAGCTGAGCACGGACGGCTACGAGATCGAGATGCTCTGGCAGCCCACGGATTCCACCGAGATCCAGGCACACTACTCCCACAACGAAGGCGAATACGACGAGTTCGAGGGCGGCACCTGCTGGGATACCTACCTGTTCCACCAGGGCGGTTCCGACCCCGGCAGCGGCGGCGACCCGGATGCTGAAGTCTGTGATCGCACCGGCTTCCCGCTGCCTTACAACCCCGAGGATCGGGCATTCGTCGCGCTGTCGCAAACGGTCGACCTCGGTAACAACCTGTCGATGTTCTTCCGCGGCGAGTACACCTACATGTCTTCGCAATGGACGGACGGCGACCTCGATCCGTTCACGAAGCAGGACAGTGTGGACATGATCAACGTCAGGTTGGGCTTCGATTTCATCAGCATCGATTCGACCCTGACTTTGTGGGGACGCAATATCACGGACGAACGCTGGTACCACGGCTCGTTCGACCAGCCCATCGGCCTTGGTCGCATGAACTCGTACCCGGCAGCGCCCGCGACTTACGGCGTGACCTTCGTCAAGAACTTCGACTAAGGCAATCCCTGGTAACACGCTCACCGTCGCGCTGGGCCAGATCGCTCCGATCTGGCTCCGGCGCGACCTGGGTCGTGGCCTAGACTGATTCGGCGAAGAAATACATCCCCAGCGTCTCGGCGACGCATGCGGGCTTGCGTTCCCCTTCGACCTCGATGCGGACTTCCGAAGTGAGCATTAGCGCACCGGCGCGGCGGCGCGCCTGCAAGACCGTGCCACGCGCACGGACGCGTGATCCCTCGGGCACCGGCGTATAGAACCGCACCTTGTTCGTGCCGAAGTTGATGGCACGTTCCAGGTTCTCGAACTCGACGAAGCCGCTGGTGAGAACCGGTATTAGCGACAGGGTCAGGTAGCCGTGCGCAATCGTCTTGCCATCGGGCATTTCCTTTGCCGCACGCTCGGTATCGACATGGATCCACTGGTGGTCGGCCGTCGCTTCAGCGAACTGGTCGATGCGGTGCTGGTCGACGACCACCCAGTCGGACAATCCGACTTCCTGGCCCTCGAGCGCTTTGGCGTCTTCTAACGACTTGATGCGTGGCATGGTGTTGAGTAAATACACGCATGCCCGGCGCCTCGCAAGTTTCACGCCCCGTTTATTTCTGTTAGAAGCGTCTGATGCCAACGACAGTATTCGCAGCCGTCCTCGCCGCAGGCGGCGCATCACGCTTCGGCAGCACCAAGCAGCTCGCCGCTGTCGACGGCAGCCCGATGGTGCGGCATGTACTGCAATCGGCATCCCGGGTCTTCGGTGAGCACACCCTTCTCGTCACCGGCCATGACTGCACGAACGTCGCCGCCGCGTGTGCCGGGCTGCCCGGCTTCGTGACCGTTAACGAGGGCTGGCAACGTGGCATCGGCGGCAGCATCGCGCACGCCGTGTCCGTATTGCCGCAGTCGGCGTCGGCCGTCGTGGTACTGCTGGCGGACCAGCCTCGCGTGGACGAGCATCATCTGCAGGCCATCGTCGACGCCTGGAGCGGCGACGACGAAGAGATTATCGCGACGTCCTATGCCGGAACGCGGGGCGCACCCGTTCTGTTCCCCCGCTCGTGCTTCCCGGAGTTAGCGGTGCTGGATGGAGACCGCGGCGGCCGTCACCTCATCGATGACGAGCGTTACTGCGTCACGACCGTCGATTGCCAGGCGGCGGCTCTCGATATCGACACGCCGGCGGATCTCACGCGGATTTAGCGCAGCGCTCGCAGTTGACCCAGCCGGAGTGGCCGTCGGCGTAATGCTCTTTCTTCCAGATCGGCAGACGCACTTTGAGCTGATCGATAATGTAGCGGCAGGCTTGAAACGCCTCGTCACGGTGCGGTGACGACACGCCGACCCACACCGCGCAGTCGCCGATTTCGAGCATCCCGGTGCGATGCACGCAGTGCGCTTTCAGGTGCGGATAGCATTCGCGCGCCTCGGCGAGGATCTTCTCGCCCTCGGTGATGGCCAGCGGCTCGTAGGCCTCGTACTCGAGACGCAGCACGTCGTGGCCTTCGTTGTGATTGCGGATCCAGCCCTCGAAACCGCAATAGGCGCCCGCCGCCGGGTCAAACAGTTGCTGGCGCAGCTCGTCCGGTCGAATCTCGGCGGTCGTCATCTCGATCATGTCAGCCTCCCGCCACCGGCGGAAACAGCAGCACCGTGTCGCCATCGCTCACCGGCGAGTCCCAGTCGGCCATGACGTCGTTGATCGCGACCTTGCAGTGCCCGCTCGGCTCGGTAGACCGGTGCCGATGCTGCGTCGCGTGGAAGACGTCGACTGCCGTATCCGCATCGACCGACAGGGTCTCCTCGCCAATGCCGGCGTGTTCGCGAAACATCGCGAAATAGCGCACGGTGATCGTCTTCACGACGCGGCCTCCAGCACGCTGCCCGCAAGATCATCGGGCGTGTTGATATTGTCGAGCGCCGCAGGATTCGGCTGCTGCAGCAGCGCGGTATCCGAGTTGATCAGCATCTTGCGCGGACAGAGGATGCCGTCTTCCACGAAACCGCGCAGCACGCTATCGCTGCCCGCGGAGTAGATCGCGCAAAGCGGTTCGGGCAAACCGTTATAGGTGCTGCTGTATGCCGTGAACGGCTCGCTGCCGCCGCGGTGCGCGACCAGGTGTTCGAGGGTATCGGCATCGACATTGGGCAGGTCGCAGGCGACGACCAGCCAGTCGGCGTCTGGATGTTCGTCCATGGCCGACAGGATGCCGGCGATCGGCCCGATGTCCTCGTAACGGTCGGCAATCATCGCGAAACGGCTGCGTTCGGGATCGTCCTGCTGGTCAGGACGCGCTGAAACGAAGACGCGCTCGGCGACGCCTTCGAGAAGCGACGCGACATAGCCCAGCTGGCTCTGCCCGTTGCGCATCAGCAGCGCCTTGTCCTGCCCCATCCGCCGGCTCTTGCCGCCGGCAAGCACGAGTCCGTACAGCGGCTTACTCATCGTGAGCGAAGTCCTTCTTGCCGCCCGTCTTGCCCATGAGCCGGGTCGGGCCGATGACGATGTCATGCGACAACGCCTTGCACATGTCATAGATGGTCAGCGCCGCGACGGACGCCCCGGTCAGCGCCTCCATCTCGACACCGGTCTTGTGGTGAACCTTGCAACGGCAGTCGATGACCGCCTCGGGCCCGTCGACATCGATCGTGATTTTGCAGTTCTCGAGGCCCAGCGGGTGGCAGAACGGTATCAGCTCGTGCGTCTTCTTGGCCGCCATCACGCCGGCAATGATCGCCGTGGCGAACACGGGACCTTTCTTCGTCGCGATCTCGCCGCCGTCCAGCGCCGCCATGACCGCGTCCGGCAGCGCGACCCGCGTGCGGGCGTGCGCAGTGCGCTCCGTCGCCGCCTTGCCGCTGACGTCAACCATCGTCGGCCGATTTTGCTCGTCTATGTGACTCAGTTTGCCCATCTACCCACCAATCCGGTACATCTCCACCTTGCTGAGCGCATGGTGTTCGGCAACATCGGGACGCCGAAGTTCGCTGTAACGATCCGCACGCTGCAACCAGATGCGCGACAGGATATCGGCGAGCTCATCCTCGTCGGCGCCATTGCGCAACGGCTCGCGCAGGTCCGTGCCCTGGTTCGCGAACAGGCAAGTATAAAGCATGCCGTCTGACGACAGCCGGGCGCGGCTGCAGCTTCCGCAGAAGGGCTCGGTCACCGAGGAAATGAACCCGATCTCTCCTTGCCCGTCCTCGTATTCGTAACGCCTGGCGACCTCGCCCGGGTAGTTGCGGTCGACGCGCCTGAGCGGCCAGCGCGCCTCGACCCGCTCGAGCAGCTCGCGGGACGGTACGACCTGGTCCATGCGCCAGCCGTTGCGGTTGCCGACGTCCATGTACTCGATCAGCCGCACGATATGGCCGGTGCCGCGAAAGTGATCGAGCAGGTCCAGTATCGTGTGGTCATTGACACCGCGCTCGACGACGACGTTGATCTTGATCGGCGATAACCCCGCCACCTCCGCGGCGTCTATCGCCTCGAGCACCGTCGCCAGGTCGCCGCGCCCGCCGCTCATCTGCCTGAAAACGTCCTCATCGAGGCTGTCGAGACTGATCGTGACGCGCTGCAAGCCGGCGTCAGCCAGCGTCTGCGCGACCGGCGCCAGCAGCATGGCATTGGTCGTCAGCGCGAGGTCCTCGACGCCATCGAGTTGCGCCAGCCCGTTCACGAGCGACGGGAGTTTCTTGTCCAGAAGGGGCTCGCCGCCCGTCAGCCGCAGTTTCGACACGCCCAGCGAGGTCGCGACCCGCGCGATCTTGAGGATTTCGTCGTGGGTCAGCCGCTCGGATTTCGTCAGGAACTGATAGGCATCGTGAAACTCCGACTCCGGCATGCAGTAAGGGCAGCGGAAGTTGCAGCGGTCCAGCAGCGAGATCCGCAGATCGTGCAGGGGGCGTTCGAGTGCGTCGCGAATTTGCATCCGCGCATTCTGCCCGAACTCGCCGCCGCATTCTTTATTTTGGCCCGATATTCCTGCATGATTTTTCGTCCCGACAACGATAACAACAAGGGCAGCCCATGCGCGTCACCTTCACCGACGACGAACTCGCGTTTCGCGACGAAGTCCGTGCGTTTTTTCACGATGAGATGCCGCAGGACATTGCCGAGAAACAGCGGCTTGGCGTGCCGCTGGAGCGCGAGGACTTCATTCGCTTCCAGAAGTCCCTGTTTCACAAAGGCTGGGCGGGCTTCAACTGGCCGGTCGAGTATGGCGGCACGGGCTGGACTCCGGTGCAGAAGTACATATTCGGTGTCGAGATGGCGCAGGCCAATGCGCCGGCAATAGTCCCTTTCGGTCTCGGCATGGTCGGTCCGGTCATCTATACCTTCGGCAATGACGCGCAGAAACAGCAATTTCTGCCCGATATCCTCGAGAGCAATGTCTGGTGGTGCCAGGGCTACTCCGAGCCCGGGGCCGGATCCGACCTCGCATCCCTGAAGACGCGCGCCGACCGGGTGGGCGATCACTACGTCGTTAACGGCACCAAGACCTGGACCACGCTCGGGCACTGGGCGGACTGGATCTTCTGCCTGGTGCGCACGTCGACCGATGTCGCCCGCCGCCAGGAAGGCATCAGTTTCCTGCTCATCGACATGCAGACGCCTGGCGTGACAGTGACGCCGATCATCACCATCGAAGGCGACCGTGAGGTCAACGAAATTCACTTCGAGAATGTCGAAGTGCCGGCTGACAACCTCGTCGGCGACGAAGGCAAGGGCTGGACCTACGGCAAGGTGCTGCTGGAACACGAGCGCACGGGAACTGCAGGGGTCGCCAGGACGAGCTATCGGCTGCAGAATCTGCGCCGGCAGGCCGAGCGGCGGGTCCGCGGCGCCGAGCCGCTCGCCAATGACCGCAACTTCATGCGCAAGCTGGCAGCGGTCGAAGTCGAGCTCAAGGCGCTCGAGTTCACGGAGCTGCGGACGCTGGCCGCCGTCGCCGCGGGCAAAGCGCCCGGCCCCGAGTCGTCGATTCTCAAGTTCAAGGGCACCGAGCTGCAACAGGCCGTCGACGAGCTCTTTGTGGAGGCCGCAGGCTACTATGCCCTGCCCTACGTACCCGCGCAGTACGCACTCGACTTCCCGGTCGACGAGCGCGTCGGTGAAGGCAGCGAGACGAAATCGTCACTGACTTACTTCAACTACCGCAAAGCGTCGATCTATGGCGGATCGAACGAGATCCAGAAGAACATCGTCGCCAAGCACGTGCTCGGCCTCTAGGACAGCCATGGAATTCTCATACACCGACGTGCAATCGATGCTGCAGGAAAGCATCGAGAAGTTCATTGCCAACGACTACGATTTCGAGCGGCGGCAGCAATATGCCGGCAGCGACCTGGGACACAGCCCCGAGGTCTGGTCGATGTTCGCCGAGCTCGGCTGGACCGCGGTCCCCTTTGCCGAGGAGGACGGTGGCTTCGATGGCGGGCCCGTCGAGATCATGGTGATGATGCAGCAGTTCGGGCGCGGCCTGCTCGTCGAGCCGTTTCTTGCGAATGTGGTGCTTGCCGGTGGCGTTTTGCGCCGCGCCGCGAGCGACGAGCAGAAGGAGCGCTGGCTACAACCGCTTATCGCCGGGGAGCTGCAGGCGACGCTGGCCGTAGCCGAGCCGCAGAGCCGCTACGAACTCGCCAATGTTGCAACCACCGCGACCCGGGATGGCGACGGCTGGGTGCTGAACGGTCACAAAGGCGTTGTCCTCAACGGCGGCAACGCGCAGCTCGTGATCGTGCCCGCACGCTCGTCCGGTGAACAAACGGATCGATCGGGCATCACGCTGTTCGCCGTCGATGCGACCGCGTCCGGAATCACCTGCCGGGACTACCCGACCGTCGACGGCTTGCGGGCCGCCGAGGTGCTGCTCGACGGGGTCCGTGTCGACGCAGGCGCCGTCATTGGCGACGTCGATGGCGGCTACAACACTTTCGAAGCCGTCGTCGACGAAGCGACGCTCGCCATCTGCGCCGAGGCGGTCGGCATCATCCAGGTCATGACCGAGAAGACGGTGGAGTATTCCAAGAGCCGGCAACAGTTCGGCGTGCCCATCGGCAGTTTCCAGGCACTGCAGCACCGGGCGGCCATCCTTTGGACAGAGATTGAGCTGGCCCAGTCCCTGGTGCTCAAGGGGCTCAAGAGCCTGGATGACGATGCCCCCGGGGAACAGATCAGCCGCCTGGCCAGCGCGGCCAAGGCGAAGCTGAGCCGGGTGGCCCAGCTGGCCACTAACGAGGCGATCCAGATGCACGGCGGAATCGGTATGACGGACGTGCTGGATATGGGCCTTTACCTGAAACGCGCCCGGGTACTGGAAGCGCAGTATGGCGATCAGCGCTACCATGCATCGCGCTTCGCCCGATTAAGTGGATATTGAGGAGTAACAGGATGGATTTGGGAGTTTCCGAAAAGCTGAAACCGATACTGGACCAGGTCAAGCAGTTCATCAGCGAGGACATCCTGCCGCTGGAAGAGGAGTATCTCCACGAGGTGGGCGTGGGTGACCGCTGGCAATACACCGAGCGCCAGTCCGAGATCCTGGAATCGCTGAAGGCGAGGGCCAGGGAGCAGGGGCTGTGGAATTTCTTCCTGACCCACCACGACGGCGGTCACGGTCTGAATACGGTCGAATACGCCTACATCGCCGAGGAGACCGGCAAGTCCCACCTGGCGCCGGAGGTTTTCAACTGCTCGGCGCCGGATACCGGCAACATGGAGGTGCTGGC
>JASJCH010000066.1 GCA_030066075.1 Woeseiaceae bacterium | reverse complement strand
GTCGAGTCCGCCGCCCGGGCGGCGCGGTGCGCGGCCCTGCGGGCCGAGAGATTGGCCTGGATCATGAGGAGGCTCGGGGTGAGGAACAGCGTCAGCAGGGTGGCAAACGCCAGTCCGCCCGCGACGGAAGACGCCAGTTGCGTCCACCATTGCGAACTCGGGGCGCCAATCGACACCTCCCTGGCAATCAGGTTGATATTGACGCCGAGGACCATCGGCATGAGGCCGACGATCGTGGTCACGGTCGTCAGCAGCACCGGGCGCAGGCGAATGGCGCAGGTGCGCAGGATCGCATCGAACGCATCAGCACCGCGTCGCCGCAGCACGTTGTAGGTATCGATGAACACGATGTTGTTGTTGACCACGATGCCGGCCAGCGTGATTACGCCGATGCTGCTCATGATGACGCCGAAGGGCATGCCGGCGACGAGGTGACCCAGCAGCACGCCGCCCGTCGAAAACACGACCGCGGTCAGTATGAGCAGCGCCTGGTAGATGCTGTTGAACTGGGTGACCAGGATAATGGCCATCATCGCGATCGCCATCATCATGGCCCGTGCGAGAAACGCCTCGTCTTCACGCTGGTCCTCGATCGAGCCGCGGAAAGCGACGTTCACACGCGGGTCGATATCCAGGGACGGAACGAGCTGCTGCAGCTCGGCGATGACGTCATTCTCGAGGTAACCCTGGGCGACGTCGGCCTCGATCGTCATCGTGCGCCGCATGTCGGTGCGCGTGATGGTGCTGACCTTTTGTGCTGGCACGCGTTCGACGAACGTGTTGATCGGCACGAGACCGTTTGCGGTCGGAATGCGCAACTCGTCGAGCTGTGACAGGCTGCGATCCTGTTCCGGGTAGCGCACACGAATCTCGATCTCGTCATCACTGTCGTCGGGCCGGTACTCGCCAATCATGATGCCGTTCGTGACCAGCTGCACCATCGCGCCAACAACGGTGATGTCCGCGCCAAAGCGTGCGGCTTCGGCCCGGTCGACCTTGATCTGCCACTCGATGCCGGGCAACGGGCGGCCGTCCTCGATATTGACCACGGCCGGGTGCTGTTCGAGTTCGGCGCGCACCATGGCGATCGTGTCTTCGACCAGGGCGGCGTCGCGGGAAGAGAACTCTATGAACACCGGCTTGCCGATCGGCGGGCCCGGATCGGGCTTGCGGGTTTCGATCGTGATTCCCGCGAGATCAGCCGTGCGCTCGCGCACTTCCGCGAGAATCTCGTCGGAACTGCGGCGCTGGTCCCAATCGACCAGGTTGAGCGTCAGCGAGCCGATCTGGTCCGGCGTCTCGCGCGCGTCGCCCGTCTTGACGTAAAGGTACTTGATCTCCTCCATGCCGAGCAGGCGCTCCTCGACCTGCCTGACCAGATAGTCCTGCTCGTCGATGGACAGGTCGCCGCGGGCGCGTATATCGACCATCGCAAAGGTCTGCTCGACCTCGGGGAAGTACTCGGTGCCCTTGCCGAGGGTGAAAAACGCGACATAGATCGTTACCAGCAAGGCCGAAACGTAACCGACGTTGCGCCACGGCCTCTTCATCGACCGCTTCAGGAAACGCACGTACCTGCCCGTGAAGCCGGTTACCGAATCGAGGTCGCCGGTTTCCGCCGCGGCCAGGTTGTGACGGGCGGCCTCGGAGACGGCGCCGGTCTTGCCAAAGAGTGATCCCAGCGTCGGGACGATGAGCAGCGCCATCAGCAGTGATGCCGACAGCACGGCGATGAGCGTGATGGGCAGGTATTTCATGAACTCGCCCGACGTACCCGGCCAGAGCGCGAGCGGCACGAATGCGGCCAGCGTCGTGCACGTCGATGCGATGATCGGCCAGGCCATGCGAATCGCGGCGCGCGAGTAAGCGGCGTGACGCGACTCGCCCTCGGCGAGGCGGCGGTCGGCCATTTCGGTCACGACGATCGCGCCGTCGACGAGCAGGCCGACGGCCATGATCAGCGCGAACAGCACCATCATATTGATCGTGATTCCGAAGGAGCCGATCAGCAGGATGCCGAGCAGGAAACTGCCCGGGATCGAGATACCCACGAGCAGGGCAGACCGTATGCCGAGGATTCCGACAATGACGATGAACACCAGGAGCACGGCGGCGATGACACTGTTCTGCAACTCGGACAGCATGTCGTTGACGTCCTTGGACTTGTCCTTCGACACGCTGACATAGATCTCGTCGGGCCAGTATTGCCGTTCCTGCTCGACGATCGCCATGACATCCTCGATTGCCTGCAACAGGTTGGCGCCGCCGCGTTGCACGACCTCGATGGCGATGGCCGGCTTGCCGTTCAGGCGCGCGTAGCTCTCGGCGTCCTTGTAGGTGCGTCGAACCTCGGCGATGTCCTTGAAATGCACGATGCGGTCGCCGTCGGCCTTGATCGGCATGTCGAGCACGTCGGCCGCGCTTTCGAAGACACCCGGCACCTTGACCGGGAAGCGGCCCTCCGTCGACTGCAGCGAGCCGGCCGCGACCAGCTTGTTGTTGCGGGCGATGAAGCTGACGATCTGTTCCTGGTCCAGCCCGTAACTCTCCATTGCCAGCGGATCGACGACGACCTCCATGAGTTCCTCACGAACGCCGACCAGGTTGACTTCGAGAACACCGCCGACGGACTCGAGCTCTTCGCGGAGATTCTTCGCGATTGTCGTCAGCGTTCGTTCCGGAACGTTGCCCGCCAGGTTGAGCACGAGCATCGGGTCGAAGCGGGTCATCTTGACCTCATTGACCGTGGGCTCTTCCGATTCGCCCGGTAGCTTGGCCTGGGCCGCGTCGACCTTCTCGCGCACGTCCTGCAGAGCCTTGTCGGTGTCTACGCCCGCATCGAACTCGATCTGCACGCTGGCGCCGCCCTCGAAGGCCTCGGCTATCATCTCCTTGATGCCTTCGATCGAGCGCAGTTCCTGTTCCATCGGGCGTACGAGCAGCCGCTCGGCATCCTCCGGCGAGATGCCGATGTGCTCGATGTACACGTAGATGATCGGGATCTCGATGTCCGGTTCGGCTTCCTTGGGAACCGTGACGTACGCGATGATGCCGGCGACCAGCACCGTGATGAGCCCGAGAACGACGGTTCGGGATCGCGACATTGCAGCGTCGATGACCTGCATGTTCAGTCGTCCCCGTTACCTGCCTTGATTGCTAACGAAGTCTCGACGTCGCTCTCGGGAATCGCATCGACGATGGTGCCCGTGCTGACGAAACCCTGGCCGACCGTGATGATCGTCGCCGTCTCGGGCAGGCCGGTGAGCCAGACGCCGTTACTCGACGAAAGCGCGATATCGGCGACGACGAACTCAACCTCGCCCTGGCCATTGATGATCTTGAGGCCGACGTTACCGGCATCATCGAGCGTCAACAGTGAGGGCGACACGCGGTGCGCATTGACCACCTCGGCGGGGATCAGCAGCTCGGCGGTGCCGCCGGCGCGCAGCGCGCCGTCGCGATTGTCGACTTCGAGCTCCACGGCGAAAGTGCGCGTCGAGGCGTCGGCGACCGGCGCCACGTAGCGGATCTCGCCGCGCACGATCTCACTCGTCGCGAGACGAGCCTCGGCGGCCTGGCCAACCTCTACATAGCGGGCATCGAACTCGGAGACGTCCGCCGCGACAATGATCTTGCGGTTGTCGACGAAAGTCGCAATCGGGTCGCCCACGGACACGAAGTCGCCGACTTCGACATCGCGCGACTGCAGCGCCCCGTCGAACGGCGCGCGAACGGTCATGTATTCGAGATCCAGTTCTGCGCGGCGCAATTCCGCCTTCGCGGCCTCGAGCTGGGCGATGGCTTCCTGCAACTGCGCCTCGGAAACGTAGCTCTCGGACTGCAGCCTGAGGCGGCCTTCGTATTCCACTTCGCGCTGTTTGACCGTGGCCTCTGCCTGGGCGAGCCGGGCCTTGCGGTCGCGCTCGTCGAGTCGCACGAGCAGGCCGTCCTTGCCGACGTTGGCGCCGCGCTCGGCGCCGATCGAGGACACCCGGCCATCGGTTTCAGCCGAGATCCTGACGATGCGGGCGGGCGCGGTTTCGCCGTTCACGATAATCGTGCGCACGACTTCCTCGGACTTCTGGGTGCGAACGCGCACACGGCTTTGCGGCGCCTCGGTCGTCGCGGCGACAGTTTCCGGTTCCGCGGTGTCAGCGTCGGCGCCGCCGAGCGTGCCGGACAACAGCCACAGGGAAATTCCAATGGCGATGCCGGCCGAGTAGAACCAGGATCGGTGCTTTGCCCAAGCTTCGCGGATCATCGTGCTGCTGCCTTCTTGGTGGTTGTCGTGGCGTCGTCAAACATGTGGCGGTTTTCTTCAACGTAGGTCTTCATCGCGTGCAACATCGTGCGACCGAAGCCGAGCGTGAAACGCACGCCGGCGGGCCAGTCGCAATCACAGGAATTTTCGAACTCGTCGATGAACTTCAGGTTACGGTCGGCGTCCTCGATGCGACTGTCGAGCACGGTCTGCACCTGCTCCGGCGTCATCAGGTGGGCGAAGGCCATCTGCGCGAGGAACTCCGACCGGACTTTGTGGCTGGGAGCCGGGTTCGCGAGCTCCGCTAGCAGCATGTCCCAGCCCTTGTCGGTGATGCGGTAGACCTTGCGGTCGGGCTTGCCGTCCTGGGCAATTTCTTCGCAATCGACGCAGCCGCTTTCGGCGAGCGAAGCGAGCGCGGGGTAGATCGAGCCGTAGCCGGCTGCGAAACAGTGGCCGAACGACGATTCGAACGCCTTCTTCAGGTCATATCCGGAGGCCTCGCCTTCGGTGAGCATGCCGAGGCAGACTGTTTTTACATCCATGGCGCATCAACCCGGCAGCCGCCGCTGCCCATATATCGGGGTGATGCATACTATCAGTCCGATATATAAAGTCCAGAGATATCGTGTTTCGGTTTGTAACTATGCCCTGGAACCGTTTCGGGCCGCGGGCTACTGCATGAACTGGGCCAGGAACGGGTTGAGAAAGCGCTTGTCGGGGTCGAGTTTGCGCCGCATTCGCCGGAAGAAATCGAGCCGCCGGTTGTAGCTCTGGATGACGTGTTCGGCCCGCAACGCCCGCGACTGGCTGATCAGCGGGATGCCCCCGTATTTTTCGGCGAATTCGGCCAGGTCGATGACGAAGTCGTCCCAACCCCGCTCCTGCGTGGATGCGGACGTCAGGGCGAACATCGGCTCTTCAAAGGACGGCGACAGCAGCGAGCCGGGATCGCGGCCGAGCCGATAGCCCACGGCGGGCATGTCGCAGCGATACTGCGATTCCTCGTAGGCGCGCGCGCAGAAATCGCGGTAGGCGCGCACGACCATGGAGAAGTCCGCCGCCGGGAAGCACCAGGTCGAGTAGAAACAGCGGCGACCGCTCTTGCCACGCGCGCGATCGGATTGCGACGTCGCATTCGAACCGGACTTCACATAGCGGGAGTTGACCAGGTTCTGCGTGGTCTCGGAGATCGTGTCTATCAGCCGGTAACGCACCGACTGCATCGGTACGACCCGGTTCAGCGACTTGAATATATGCGGCAGGACGGTGCTCTCACCCCAGTCCTTGAGCTTCCACGGCGTTGTATAGGTGCTGCCAGGGTCCGTGTCGTAGCGGCGTACGTCGAGGTAGACGCGGTCGCGGTAAGGCATCAGGTAGAACTTGATGCCGACATCGGCGCTGGCGAGGGCGTCCACGATCGTGGCGAACTTGTCGATCGAGACCCGCCGGTGACTGGCCGTGAACGTGCGTATCGGTCGCACGCTCAGCTTGACTTCGTAAATGATGCCGAGCGTGCCGAAGCTCATGCGGAAGGCCCCGAGCAGGTTGTTCTGGCCGGCTTCCACGCTGAACACCTGGCCATCGGGGCGCAGCAATTTCATCGTTATGACGTTGCTGGCGAAGTAGCTGCCGCCGCCGCCAATCGCGGGGCCGAAGCAGGGCGCGGCGATGGCGCCACCGACCGTGCGTCCTGCAAGGTCGTAGCTGCCGGGCAATTCCAGGCCGTGCTCGGCAAGTTCGCGAACGAGGTCACCGACCAGTACGCCCGCCTGGGTGGTTACGGTGTGGTTGTAACTGTCGACATGGATGATGCGATCGAGGCCGGTCATGCATATCGTCGTGCCACTCTCGGTGGTGTTGCAGTCGTTGCACGCCGAGCCGGCGCCCTGCACGCGGATTGGCAGGGGTGTCCGTGATGCCGGATCGAGAAGCCTGCGCAGCTGGTTGAGATCGGTCGGTGTTTCTGTGACCGGACCCGTGCGGGGGGTATCGATAATGCGCTTGACGCGATACTGCCCGGTCCGGGTGAGAGGGTCTGCGTACATGCAAGTCTCCGGCAAGAAAACAATTGCTGCCAAAGACACCTCGACCGAGGATTTGTGTCGGCAACCCCGCTGTCATAGGTCAGACCCTTAGACCGGTGGCTTTGCGACCCTGCCTTTCGGCAAGTGTGCCTTTGTCATGCGAGCCCCGATCGTTGCATGGCGGCTTGGTGGCGTCAACGGCTAAGCCGGGCTCGAAAATTTATTGTTAAGCCCGGCCTTCAATAAAGTGGACTGCGTCACACTTTCCACTCGACCGGGACGCGAACCGCCCAGGGCGACTCCAAAGCGATGCCGACTTGCTACTGACCCTGGCGTAGCGCATGGTAAGTCGCGACATGCATCCGAACCCCGAACAGGTTGCGGTGGAGTCCGAGCGGGCCGCCGAGCGCATCTCGACTATCGTGCGCGAAACGCCGCTGCGGCGATCGGCCGCGCTGAGCGACGCCATCGGCGCCGAAGTCTTCGTGAAACTCGAGAACCTGCAGCACACGGGATCGTTCAAGCTGCGCGGCGCGACCAACTGCCTGTTGACGCTGAATCCCGGGCAGCGAGCCGCCGGATGCGTGGTGGCCTCCAGCGGAAACCATGGCGCAGCCGTCGCCTATGCGATGCGCGAACTCGGTGTCGATGGCGTGATCTTCGTGCCGGAACAGACTTCCGAGGCGAAGATCGAAGCGATCCGCGGTTACGGTGGCGACGTGCGCTTCTTCGGCACCGATGGGCTCGACACCGAGCAACACGCGCGGGCGTACGCGGAGCAACACGGCATGTTCTACGTGTCGCCGTACAACGATGCGGCCGTGGTTGCCGGGCAGGGGACCTGCGGCGTCGAGATCGTAAGGCAACTGCCGGACGCGGAGGCGGCATTCATCGCGGTCGGAGGCGGCGGGCTGGTCAGCGGTGTGGGCAGCGTCCTGAAGCGGCACAACCCCAACATGCGCATTGTCGGTTGCCAGCCGGGCGCTTCCGCCGTGATGGCGAAATCGGTCGCGGCGGGGCGTGTGCTCGACCTGCCGAGTGAGACAACGCTGTCCGACGGCACCGCGGGCGGCGTCGAACCCGACTCGATCACCTTCGAGCTGTGCCGGGAACTGGTCGATGAGTGGGTGCTGATCGGCGAGCCGGAAATCGCCGCCGCCATGCGCGGCTACATGGCGGAGGGAAACGACCGCATCGAGGGCGCGGCCGGCGTCGCCGTCGCGGCCGTCACGGCGCGCAAGGAGGCCATTGCGGGCCGCAAGGTGGTGGTGATCATCTGCGGCGGCAACGTCACCCAAGCCATCCTGGATGCAATCGGTTAGGCTTGCCGGCATGAGGCAAGCACTGACACTGCTCATTACACTGCTTATCACCGATGCCGCGGTCGCTGCGCCGACGGCTTTCTTCAACGTCAACGTCATCCCGATGACCGAAGAACGGGTCGTGCCGGCGCAAACGGTGATCGTCGAAGACGGCGTCATAACACTAATCGGACCGGTCGACGCGGTGCCGCTGCCCGACGACGCGAAAATCATTGACGGCACCGACCGTTACCTGGTGCCCGGCCTGGCCGAGATGCACGCTCACGTGCCCGGCGCCGCCGAGGATCTCGACCGCGTACTGACCCTGTTTGCGGCCAACGGCGTGACGACGATTCGCGGCATGCTCGGGCGTCCATCGCACCTCGCGTTGCGCCAGGAACTTCTCGACGACGTTCGCTTCGGTCCACGGCTGATTACGTCGGGGCCGTCGCTGAACGGCAACTCGGTCTCCGGCCCGGCCGACGGGGAGCGCAAAGTGCGCGAACAGCATGCGGCAGGCTATGACTTCCTCAAGATCCACCCGGGCCTGTCGGCCGCCGAGTACCGGGCTATCGCCAACACGGCGAACGAACTCGGAATGCCGTTCGCCGGTCACGTTCCGGTTGCGGTCGGCCTCGACGGGGTGTTCGATGCCGGCATGGCGACCATCGACCACCTCGACGGCTACATGGCGGCCCTGATGCCGGCCGAGACCGACCGTTCAGGCGGCTACGGCGGGTTCTTCGACGTGCTGCTCGCCGACCAGGTTCGCGAGGAGCTGATCGACGATGTCGTCGCGGCGACGGTCGCGGCCGGCACGTGGAACGTGCCCACCGAGTCTCTCATCGAACAGCTGGTCAACGACGTTAGTGTCGCGGACCTGGTCAGCCGACCCGAGAATCGCTACATGCCGCGCGCTACTGTCGAGCGTTGGGCAGCCGCCAAGGAGAGCCAGCTCGAGGAACGCGGCTTCACCCCCGAAATCGGAGCACAAGCCATCGAAGTCCGGCGCAAGCTCATCCTCGCGCTGCACGAGGCCGGAGCGGGACTGCTGCTGGGCTCCGATGCGCCGCAGATCTTTAACGTACCCGGATTTTCGGTGCACCACGAACTCGATTTTCTCGTGGCGGCCGGTCTGAGCCCCTTCGAGGCGCTGCAGACCGGCACTACCGCACCCGCCGAGTTTCTCGGTATCGATACCGGCGTTGTCGCGGTGGGCAAAGCAGCGGATCTCGTGCTGCTGGACGCGGACCCGCTCGCTGACATCGCGAACTCGCGGCGTGTGCATGGCGTGATGTTGCGCGGCAACTGGCATGACTACGGTGACCTGCAGGAGCGGCTGCAGCAATTCGAATCGAGCGCTGACTGAGACGGATTGCAACCAATCGGCCGCGGGAAGCATCGAAACGACAACCTGCTCACGAATTCACGACCCGAGGAAAGTCGCCATGCGTAGTTTCATCGTCATCGCCATGTTCGCCACCACCCTGTCCCACGCGGCCTGGAACGGCTACACCGAGGACCGCACGCTCGAACTCGACACGGCAGGCGTCTCGCGCCTGGATATCGAGGCCGGCGCCGGCAAGCTGGTGATCACGGGCGCAGAGGACATCGACACGATCATCGTTACGGCGACGATCAACGTGCCGGACCAGGACGAGGACGATGCTCTCGAAATCATCGAAAAGCGGCTCGCCCTGTCGCTGGAGAAGGACGAAGACGAAGCCCGCCTGAAGGCCTACTTCGAGAACAGCGGCTGGAGCTGGGGTGATTCGCCGTCGGTCGATCTCGACGTGCGCGTGCCGGCGGGATTACCGCTCGAGGTCGACGATTCCAGCGGATCCCTGGAGATCTCCGATGTGAACGCCGACGTCGAGGTCGACGATGGCTCGGGATCGATAAATATCTCAGGAGTGGCAAACGTCGTCATCGACGACGGATCAGGTTCTATCACAGTGACCGACGCTTCGGGCGACGTTGAGATCGAAGATGGCTCCGGCAGCATCACCGTGGAAAAAGTCGGCGGCGGCGTCAGGATCGACGACGGCTCCGGGGGCATCGACGTGAGCGATGTCGAGCTGGACCTCGTCATCGTCGACGACGGTTCCGGCGGCCTCGACGCTTCCAACGTGCGCGGAGACGTCATCAACGACAGCTAGCGAAGCGGTCGTCCACAACCCACTGATTTTTATCGCGTTAATGTTCGCGAGGCCGTGCCGCGCGCACGTCCTTCGCGGCGGCTGCTAGAATCGGGGAAACGCCGCGCGCAGCGCCGCAACGGAGGACGCATGAAACTCGTGAACCACTTGCTCGATGCGAAGGGGCGACACATCGTGTCTATCGCGCCCGACGCTTCGGTGTTTGAAGCTATCAAGCTCATGGCCGACGAAGTTGTCGGCTCGCTCATCGTCATGGAGGGCGACGAACTGCTCGGCATCGTCACGGAACGCGATTACGCCCGCAAGGTCATATTAAAAGGCCGATCATCCGAGAGCACGCGGGTCGCGGAAATCATGACAGCCGAGGTTCTCACGACATCGAGTTCCGAGACCGTCAACGAGTGCATGGCGTTGATGTCCGACAAGCGCATACGCCACCTGCCCGTTGTCGAGGACGGTCGCGTCATCGGCATGATCTCGATCGGCGACCTGGTGCAGGCGATCATTTCCGACCAGCAGGAAGAGATCGAGCAGCTGGGGCAGTACATCAGCGGCTAGAACGAAGGACTCCAATGAACACAGCGATGACCATCGCGGCTACCGGCCTGGTCGTCGTGTGCGTGGCGCTGGCCTCGCCCGCCGCGCTGGCACAAGAGAGCAAGTCGGTCATCGGTCCGAGCAACATGGATCTGCATGCCGGCGCCGAGCTGCTCAAGGACGGGCAAGCGGCCGCCGGACTGGAGCGCACGCTCAAGGGCCTCGAATACGCAACGACGCCGCGCGAGAAGGTCGCCGGCATGTCCAATGCCTGCGCCGCTTACGTCATGCTCGGCCGCTACGAGGATGCGCTGCCGTGGTGTGATCGGGCCCTCGAGATCAGTGGCAGGAACTGGCGCGCGCTGGTGAACCGGTCATTGGCGTACCTGAAGCTCGGGCGTATCGAGGAAGCCGAGGCCGACCTGATCCTGGCCGAGGAGGAGGCGCCGGGGGCACGCAGCGTCAAGCATGCACGGTCGATCTACCTCGACGTCACCGACCCGGTTGCGCCGCACGTCATCATCGACGATCGCCGGCAGACGAGCGATGCAGAGACGCCGTAACACCCTGCTGCGGGCCGCGCTGATCGTATTGCTGCCACTCACCGGTACCGCGGACGAGCAGGCGGCCGTCGAAA
>JASJCH010000012.1 GCA_030066075.1 Woeseiaceae bacterium | reverse complement strand
ACGTGCTGGTCACCGGCTTCGACATCATCTTCTTCTGGGTCGCCCGCATGATCATGATGGGCCTCAAGTTCATGGGCGACGTGCCGTTCCACGAGGTCTATATCCATGGGCTGATTCGCGATCACGACGGCCAGAAGATGTCGAAGTCGAAGGGAAATATCTTAGACCCGCTTGATCTAATCGACGGAGTTGGCTTGGAAGAGCTCCTGCGCAAGCGCACGACGGGCCTGATGCAGGATCACCTGAAAGCCAAGATCGAGAAAGCGACCCGCAAGGAATTCCCGGACGGCATCGATCAGTATGGCGCCGATGCCCTGCGCTATACGTTTGCCGCGCTCGCCACAACGGGCCGAGACATTCGCTTCGACCTCGGACGTATCGAGGGTTACAAGAACTTCTGCAACAAGATCTGGAACGCCGCCCGCTACGTTCTCATGAACACCGAGGACATCAGCGACGGCGATGCCGAATTGTCAGCCGCCGATCGCTGGATCCGGTCACGGTTCGACCAGACCGTGACCAGCGTGCACGACCACTTCAGGACCTATCGACTGGATCTTGCTGCGAAAGCCATCTACGAATTCACCTGGAATGAGTTCTGTGACTGGTACCTCGAGCTGTCGAAGCCCGTCCTGCAGTCGGGCGACGCCAGCGATGCGCAAAAGCGTGGCACTCAGCAGACGCTGATCGGCGTCCTCGAAGCATTGCTGCGACTGATCCATCCGCTGATGCCGTTCATCACCGAGGAGATCTGGCAGCAGGTCGCGCCGCGCGCCGGGGTCCCGGGCGACACCATCATGACCCAGCCGTTCCCGCAGGCGTCCGGCGAGGTCGACGAGGACGCCATCGCGGACATGGAGTGGGTCAAGGGTTTCATCAGCGGCGTCCGCCAAGTTCGCGGTGAGATGAACATCAGCCCCGGTAAAGCGCTCACAGTCCTCATGGAGAATGCATCAGACGACGATTGGCGGCTGAAGGACGACTACGAGCATCTCCTGAAGCGCGTTGGACGTGTAGAGCACGTCGGGCGACTCAGGGAAATCGACAACCCTCCTCCCTCAGCCACTGCGCTACTTGGCGACACCAAACTCCTGGTGCAATTAGGCGGCGTCATCGATGTCGACGCGGAACGCGCTCGCCTCGACAAGCAAAAGCAAAAGGTCGCCGCCGATCTCGCGAAAACCAAAGCGAAACTGGGCAACGAGAATTTCGTGAACAATGCCCCACCCGCCGTGGTCACACAGGAGAGAGAACGCGAGGCCGAGTTCGGCAAGGTGCTCGCCCAGCTTGACGAGCAAATCGAAAAGCTGGCCGAACTCTCCTAGGGCGCGCCAATACTGAGCACTGCATCACACTCTGGCCGGTTGAATGTGCAAATAGGGATTCTGCCCGCATAATTGGGGTCAGAGCCCCAGGGCTCTGACCCCGAGCTTCGTGGAGAACTTAATGCAGAGCGGAAGCACCCTCGAAAAACTGCCGATCGGCGATGACCAGAATCGTGCGGCGCTCGATCGCGCGCGCAAGACGCTGGGTACCATCATTCTCGGCAAGGACGACCAGATCGCTCTGGCCCTGTCGTGTCTGCTGGCGCGCGGTCATTTGCTCATCGAGGACTTGCCGGGCCTTGGCAAGACCATGCTTGCCCAGTCGCTCGCCCGCGTACTCGGGCTGAGCTATCGACGCATCCAGTTCACCAGTGACCTGCTGCCGGCCGACATCGTTGGCGTATCGGTGTTCCGCCAGGAAAAAGGCGAGTTCGAGTTCCAGCCCGGACCGATTTTTTCGCAGCTGATTCTCGCCGACGAGGTCAACCGCGCCACGCCCAAGGCGCAGAGCGCGCTGCTGGAGTCCATGGAGGAATACCAGGTCTCCGTTGACGGCAATACGCGCACCCTGCCGGAGCCGTTCTTCGTCGTCGCCACGCAGAATCCCGCCGACCAGATCGGCACGTTTCCGCTGCCGGAGTCCCAGCTCGACCGTTTCCTGATGCGCCTCGAACTCGGCTACCCGAACGAAGACAACGAGCGCGAACTGATCATCGGCGAGGATCGCCGCTCGATGCTCGAAGGTATCGATGCCGTCGCCTCGCCCGAAGCGCTGCTCGCATTGCAGAAGGCGGCGGCGGCACTGCACATGAGCGATCCACTCGTGGACTATATCCAGGCTCTCGTCCGCCAGACGCGAGAATCGCCGGACATCGACATCGGCCTGTCACCGCGCGGCGCGCTCGCGCTGGCGGCTGCGGCCAAGGCGCACGCCTTCGTGGAGCATCATTCCGGCGTGTACCCCGACGACATCCAGGCCGTGTTCGCCGCCGTCGCCGGGCATCGCCTGAAGCCGGCTGGCAATACGACGTACCGATCCGCCGCCGAGCTCTGCCAGCATGTCCTCGATTCGGTTGCCATTCCCTAAGTTCGGCTTCAAACCGAAACTGGCCCAGGCTGCTTCCCGGCGTGTGCGACGCTGGGCGCGCAAGCGCCAGGGCATCGATCCCCCGGTAACCCGCCTGCGACCCGGACGGGTCTACATCCTGCCAACCGGCGTCGGACTGGTCTTCGGTCTCATGGTCTTTGCCATGCTGCTCGGCTCGATGAATTACAACAACAACCTGTCGTTCGTTCTGACCTTTCTGCTGGGCGGCATCGGCTTCATCGCGATGCACCAGTGCCAGCGCAACCTCGTTGGACTCGAACTGCACTTCGCGGGCGTCGAACCCGTATTCGCCGGCCAGGCCGCGCAGTTCCGCGTGGCCATCACCAACTATTCGAAAAGCGCCCGCCACGGTATACGCATCTATTCCGATGACAACCTGAGCGCGATAAAAGACCTGGAGCCCGGTGAAAGCAAAGTCTTCGTGATTGCGGCACCGACCACGGAACGCGGCCGGATCATGCTCGAGCGTTTTGGCGTTCGCACCCTGTTCCCGTTCGAGCTGTTCAAGTCCTGGGCCTGGCTGCACATGGACCTTGCAGGCCTCGTCTATCCGAAACCCGCCGACGATGCGCCACCGCCACCGCCCACGCAGTCGGCGCACGGCCATCGCCAGCACGACGCACGGGGCGAAGAAGACTTCGCCGGACTGCGCAAGTTTCACGAGGGCGACTCTCCGCGGCACGTGGCCTGGAAGGCGTTCGCGCGCAGCGGACAGCTGCTGTCCAAGCAATTCGCCGGCGCTGATACCAGTAGCCAATGGTTCGACTTCTCGGAGATCCAGAGCGACGACATCGAGGAACGCCTGTCGATACTGACCGCCTGGATCATCAGCGCCGACCGCACCCGCGAAGACTACGGTCTGCGCATTCCCGGCGCGGAGTTTCCGCCGGCGCACGGCGACGCGCACCGGCGCCAGTGTCTCGAGGCCCTGGCCCTGTTCGGCCTGGATGACGGCGATGACTAAGGGGCGAGGCACGGACGGATCCCTGCTCGCGAGCCTGCCGTGGACACTGCTGGCGCTGGCGATATCCCTCGGGCCGCATGTGCCTTACCTGCCCTGGTGGATTACGGCTGCATTCATCGTCTGCGGCGTCTGGCGCTTCAGCATCGAAAAGCGGCGGCGACCCGTCCCTTCGACCTGGTTCCGAGCGTTGCTTGCGATGTCGTGTTTCCTCGGCGTGCTGGCGACCTACTCGACCATCAGCGGCGTTGGACCCGGATCCGCCCTGCTCGCGATCATGGCTGCGCTCAAGCTCATCGAGACCCGGCAGCGACGCGACCAGTTCGTGCTGCTGTTCATATCGATATTCCTGGTGATGTCGTCGCTGCTGCGCGAACAGTATCTCTGGTCCCTGCCCTACCTCGTGCTCTCGGTGTTCATGATCATGACGGCATGGTTGCGGATCTCTTCGCCCGGTGCCGAGCGGCCGCGACGCAGCTTCGGTACCAGCGGCAGGCTGGTCATGTACGCGGCGCCGCTGGCCATCGCCATGTGGATCTTCTTTCCGCGGATCGCCACACCGTTCTGGTCGGTCCCGATGGACACCGGCACCGCCCAGTCCGGTGTCAGTGACACGATGAGTCCGGGCGATATCAGCTCGCTGTCCATGTCGGACGCCGTCGCATTCCGCGTAACGTTCAAAGGGGTTATACCGGAACCGCGCGATCGCTATTGGCGCGGCCTGGTGCTGACCAACTTCAACGGTCGTACATGGACATCCAGCGACCCTTACGCGGTGCGCGCGCTCGAGCAGGTCGTCTACAACGGCAGGCCTGTCGAATATACGGTGACGCTGGAACCCACTCGCCAGATATGGGTGTTTGCCCTGGACATGCCCGAGTCGTGGAACCTGTCGCGTACGTTCATGGGTCCGCAGCAACAGCTCGCGCGCTCGATACCGATCGACCAGCGCATGGCCTACGACGCCGTGTCCTTTCTCGATTACCGCACGGATGTTGAGCTGTCTGACGACGCACGTGATTTCTTCACGACAGTCCCCGATACGAGCAACCCGCGGACGCGGGAGCTGGCTCGCCAGATGCGCGCCGAGCACGGCTCGGATGCGGCCTTCGTCGAGGCCGTCATGCGCATGTTCCACGAGGAGGAGTTCTACTACACGCTGCAACCACCGGCCCTGGGTAGTGACTCTGTAGACCGCTTCCTGTTCGATACGCGCCAGGGATTCTGCGAGCACTACGCGTCGGCGTTCGCTGTCCTGATGCGCGCCGCCGGTATTCCCTCGCGCGTGGTACTGGGCTACCAGGGGGGCGAAGTCAATCCGATGGGCGGACACATGATCGTCCGCCAGTCAGATGCCCATGCCTGGAACGAGATCTGGCTGCCTGACCTGGGCTGGCGCCGTATCGACCCGACCAGCGCGGTCGCCCCCGAACGCATCGAGGCCGGCCGCAGCGGCTCGATGTTCGACGGTGTCGCGGAAGCGTGGGGCTTCAGCTCGCCGTCCATGTGGGTCTACGAAATGCAGATGTACATGGATGCGCTGAACGCGAAATGGAATGAGTGGATTCTCGGCTACGGCCCGGAGAACCAGGACCGGTTCATGGACTGGCTCGGCATCGACGACCCGGACTGGCAAAAGAAAGTGCTGTTGCTGATTGGCTGGACGATGGGCCTGTTGTTCGTCGTCAGTTTCGCCATGGCGCTGCGCAACGGAGCGCCGCGGCGCGATCGCGCAGCCAGGCTCTACCGGCAGTTCGTCAAGCGGTCCGGGCAAGTGCCCGCCGTTGGCGAAACCCCGGCCGCGTTTGCGCTGCGGCTGCAATCGGAGGACAGGCTGCCCGCAGCGACGGTCAACGAGATCACCCGCAGCTACCTCGAAGCACGCTACGGAGTTCCGGACCCGACGTGGCTCGAACGGCTCGAAAAAGCGGTCGGCGCAATGCCGCGCTTCGCGTCTGCTGCGCGCGCGCAACGGACAGCCTGACCCAATAGTTGTTAGTTCGGCGCCGGGTCGTTCGCCTTGCGCACCGCGGCGAGCACGAGCCCGCCGAGGATGAACAGCGGCAGCACCGCCAGCAGCACTGCCTTCGGCTCCTCGGACAGCAGCGCCGCGACGCCGACCAGTGACGGGCCGAGGACGTGGGCGAGCTTGGTGATCATGTTGTAGAACCCGAAGAACTCTCCGGGCGCATCGCTCGGAATCAGCTTCGCATACAGCGACCGGCTCAAACCCTGCGCGGCCCCCTGCACGCAGCCGATCACAATAGCCATGACGAAAAACTGCGTAATGCTGGTCATGAACACGGCGTAACTGGATACCGCGATATAAACGCCGAGGGCGATATACAGGCCGACCTTGGGGCCGAATCGCTGCCCGATGAAGCCGAACGCGAAGGTCGCCGGGAAACCGACGAAGTTGGTGATCATCAGGGCGAAGACGAGGTCCTGGTCGCTGAAGCCGAGGCGCTGTCCGTAATTGACGGCCATCGAGATGACCGTAAACACGCCGGCAACGTAGAGCAGGTAGGCGAGCAGGAACACGACCACCTGCCGGTATTGCCCGATCTTCAGGATGGTGGACCGCAGTTCGCGGTAAGCCGCGCCAACGACGCCGCCCGTGATGACGAGTTCCCGCTTGTGCTCCGGCACCCAGCGCATGAGCGGCATCAGGAACAGGGCCCACCAGAAACCGACCGTGAAGAACGCATAACGAATCGCCTCGGTGCTGTTATCGAGGCCGAAGGTCGCTGGCGACGAGATCATCCAGACGTGCAGCGCCAGCAGGACAGCGCCGCCGAGATAGCCCATCGAGAACCCGAGCGCGGATACGAAATCGAAATAGCGGGGCCGGGTGACATCCACCAGCAACGAGTCGTAGAAGACGGTCGAGCTGTAAAAGCCCGCGGACGCCAGCACATACAGGCCGAGGGCCCATTGCCAGTTTCCTTCGGGCACCAGGCCGAGCGCAGCCGTCATCGCGGCGCCGACGACGGCGAATACCACGAGGAAACGTTTCCGGAAGCCGCCGGCATCGGCAATGGTGCCCAGCACCGGCGCGGCGACGGCCACAACGAAGTTGGCGGCAGCCGTCACCCAGGCCAGCCGCGCGGTGACTTCGGCACCGCTCGCGCCCGCGCTCCAGTAGCTGCCGAGGAACAACGGATACAGCACGGCCATGATGCTCAGCGCGAAGGACGAGTTCGCCCAGTCGTAGACCGCCCAGGCCGCTACCTTGCGATCAATGACGTCCCGGAGTTTCAATGCTCTCGCGTCTCGCGGAACACGATATCGGGCCAGCGCTCCTCGGTCAGGCCAAGATTCACCTTGGTCGGGGCGATGTACACGAGCTGGCCGCCGTGGTCGAGCGCGAGATTGTCATGCGCCTTCTTCTCGAAATCAGCCAGCATCTTGGCATCGTCGCACTGCACCCATCGTGCCGTCGCGACGTTGACAGTCTCGAACTGGCACTCGACCTTGTACTCGTCACGCAGGCGGTGAGCGACCACGTCGAACTGCAGGGGTCCGACGGCACCCAGGATCAGGTCATTGTTGCGCAGCGGCTTGAACAACTGTGTCGCACCCTCTTCGCACAGCTGCGCGAGCCCTTTCTGCAGCGCCTTGAGCCGCAGCGGATCCTTGAGCACCGCGCGCCGGAAAATCTCCGGTGCAAAGTTCGGGATGCCCGTGAAGCGGATCGACTCGCCTTCGGTGAAACTGTCGCCGATGTTGATGGTGCCGTGGTTGTGCAGGCCGATGATGTCCCCGGCGTAAGCCGTTTCGGCATGCTGGCGGTCCGCCGCGAGAAAGGTAATCGCATCCGGGATCTTCATTTCCTTGCCGGAGCGCACGTGTAGCACCTTTTTGCCCTTTTCGTACTTGCCGGAACAAATCCGCATGAACGCGATCCGGTCCCGGTGCCCGGGGTCCATGTTGGCCTGGATCTTGAAGACGAAGCCCGTCAGCCGCTCCTCGTCCGGCGCCACGTCGCGCTCCTCGCTCTCGCGCGCCTGCGGCCGCGGCGCATGATTGACGAACTCGTCGAGCAGCTCCTTGACCCCGAAGTTCGACAACGCCGAGCCAAAGAAAACCGGCGACTGCCGCGCCGCGAGGTACTCGTCGATGTTGAATTCCGGAGTCGCGCCCTTTACGAGTTCGACTTCCTCGCGAAAGTCCTCGGCATCGTCACCGAGGACCTCGTCGGCCTCCGCGGAGTCGAGGCCCTCGACAATGCGCTGCTCGGAGGCTTTCTCGCGACCCACCTTGTCGTACAGGTAGATGCGATCCTGCAGCAGGTGATACACGCCCTTGAGCCGGCTGCCCATGCCGATCGGCCAGGTGATCGGGGCACACTCGATACCGAGCACCGACTCGATCTCGTCCAGCAGCTCGATCGGTTCCCTGCCCTCGCGATCGAGCTTGTTGATGAACGTCATGATGGGCGTGTCACGCAGGCGGCAGACCTCCATCAGCTTGATGGTCCGCTGCTCGACGCCCTTGGCGCAGTCAATCACCATGAGCGCCGAGTCGACCGCGGTCAGCGTGCGATACGTGTCTTCGGAGAAGTCCTCGTGACCCGGCGTGTCCAGCAAATTCACGACGTGGTCGCGGTACGGGAACTGCATCACCGACGAGGTAACGGAGATACCCCGCTGCTGCTCCAGCTTCATCCAGTCGGAGGTCGCGTGGCGGCTCGCCTTACGGCCTTTGACCGTGCCTGCAAGCTGGATAGCGCCACCATAAAGCAGCAGCTTCTCAGTGAGCGTCGTCTTGCCCGCGTCCGGGTGGGAGATGATCGCGAACGTGCGTCGCTTACCGACCTGTTCAGAAATTTCGGGCATCGAATTTCAGCCGTCGACGACGAGCTTCTTGGCCAGCACGGCCGCGTCTTCGCGTCCCTCGTGCGCCTGGTAATAAGCGGGCCGGTTGGCGACCTGGTAAAAGCCCTTTTTCTTGTAAAGCGCGAGGGCATTGGCGTTGGAAGGCCGAACCTCGAGGAAGATCTCGCGTACCGATGACGCTCGCGCCCGAAACAGCATGTCGTCCAGCAGGCGCTCGCCGTAGCCGTGCGAACGGTAAGCCGGCTCCACGCACAGGTTGAGAATGTGCGCCTCGCCGGCAGCTACCGACAGGACTCCATACCCGGAAACGTCGCCATCGCGCTCGAGCACGATGCACTGGTAGCCGGCCAGCAGGCAATCGCGAAATACGCCATGGCTCCAGGGAAAGTCGTAACTGCGACGCTCGATATCGGAGACGTGTGGCAGGTCCTCGTGTCGCATCGGCCGAATCACGACCTCGGCTTCGGGTGCGGGCCGGATCATTCCGCGACCTCGGCGGCGACGCGACGCGCCAGGCACAGATCATCCCAGGACTTGCGCTTCTGCGACGGGCTGCGCAGCAGGTAGGCCGGGTGGTAGGTGACCACCAGCGGCGTTGTACCGAGCTGGTGAGCCTTGCCGCGCAGCCTGCCCACGGGCGTGTCGGTATCCAGCAGGAGCTGGGCCGCGATGCGACCCACCGCCAGGATGATGCGCGGCTGCACGAGCTCGATCTGGCGCTCGAGATAGCCGCGACACTGCGACGACTCCTCGGGTTTCGGATCGCGGTTGTTGGGTGGACGGCATTTCAGGATATTGGCGATGAACACTTTCTCACGCCCCTGGCCGACCGCCCGCAGCATCTCGTCGAGCAGCTTGCCGGCGCGGCCGACAAAGGGCTCCCCGCGGCGATCCTCCTCGGCGCCCGGCGCCTCGCCGATGATCATCCAGTCGGCGTTCTCGTTGCCCACGCCGAACACGGTTTGCGTGCGCGTCTCATGTAACGCACACCGGGTGCAGCCCGATACGGCGTCACGAAGTGCGGGCCATGCGAGCCCCTCGCTCGCGACCGGGGCCGCCGCCTCGTCGCGTTCCTCGACGGCCGCTGCCTCGGGCTCCGGCTCGTCGCGGGGCACCCACACGTCGATGCCCAGCGCGTCGAGGTAGGCGCGTCGTTGCTGTTCAGGATGGACCATCGGGCTATTTTACACTCAGGGGTGCGGCACTTTTCCAATCAGGTCGGTGCCTGCCATCACCACCTGCCCAGGCTCGACGAGCACCTTGCTCTTGATCGGCAGGTGCACCTCCGCGTAGCGGGCCAACCGCAAGTAGGCGCAGCGCTGCCCCTGCCCCACACGTTCGCCGAATCGGACAAACGATCGCGGCGCAAGACCCAGGCGGTAGCCGTCGAACTGCAGGACCACATCGTCGCCTTCATCGGTTTGCAGCCAGAGGGCGTTGGTCTGGTAATCGGCGACCCGCTCGCTCTCCACCGACCGCAGGTCCTGAATCTTGCCTTCGATAGGGGCCCGGGCCGAGTAGGTCCCGAGTGCGTCAATGCGTATGCGAATGCGGTGCGCCTCGCCCTGGAGTACGCCCTTGTCGGCAAGCCCGACCTCGATCACCTGCCCGTCGACGGGACTGACCACCCCCAGCGGCGCCGAGGGGATCGTGCGGCGCGGATCCCGGAACACGAGCACCAGAACGCCGAACAACAGCACAAGGCCAACCGCGACCGCTATGTCGAGAAAGCGCAGCGCCAGTACGAACGCGACGGCGGTAGCGACCAGGAACGGGATGCCTTCGCCGGCAACGAATGGATTGCGCCTACCTTCCAATGACAGACCTGCAGCTGCGAGAGAGCCGCGACCTTCCCGAACTTTCGGGCGGGAGTCAATACGTTTTTGTGTACACCGCACCCATATGCTCTAGAATTCGCGCGATTGCCTAACAAAGTAGTTTCTCGATGCGATTTTCGGAATTCGGGCTGACGACGCTCAAGGAAGTCCCTGCGGATGCAGAGATCGTCAGTCACAAGTTGATGTTGCGAGCCGGGTTGATCCGGCGCCTGGCTTCGGGCCTGTTCACATGGATGCCGCTCGGCCTGCGCGTGCTGCGCAAGGTCGAGGCAGTCGTGCGCGAAGAGATGAATCGCGCCGGCGCTCTCGAACTGCTGATGCCCGCCGTGCAGCCGGCCGAGCTGTGGCAAAAAACCGGTCGCTGGGACCAGTACGGCCCGCTGTTGCTGCGCATGCACGACCGGCACCAGCGCGAGTTCTGCTTCGGTCCCACGCACGAGGAAGTCATAACGGACGTAGCCAGCCGGGAACTGCGCAGCTACAAGCAGCTGCCCGTGAATTACTACCAGATTCAGACCAAGTTCCGGGACGAGATCCGGCCGCGGTTCGGTGTCATGCGGTCGCGCGAGTTCATCATGAAGGACGCCTATTCCTTTGACATCGACCATGACGGCCTGGAAGTCTCTTACCAGAAGATGCACGCGGCCTACAGCGCGATCTTCGAGCGCCTCGGCCTCGAGTTCCGCATCGTGTGGGCCGACAGCGGCGAGATCGGCGGCAGCAAGTCACAGGAGTTCCACGTCATCGCCGACTCCGGCGAGGACGCAATCGCCTATTGCGATAGCAGCGACTTCGCGTCGAACATCGAGACAGCGCCCACGTTCCCGGGCGATGGCAAGCGCGCGGCGGCGACAAAGGAGCTGGAGAAGATAGCGACCCCCGGCGTCAAGACAATCGCCGACCTGTGCGGGCTGCTCGGTATCGAGGCATCACAGACGATAAAGACCCTGATCGTCGAGGGCGACGATGGCCCCGTAGCGCTCGTGCTGCGCGGCGACCACGAGCTCAATGCCGTCAAGGCGCAGAAACTGGCCGGCGTCGCCTCCCCGCTCACCATGGCCGACGACAAGACCATTCGTGAAGCCACCGGCAGCGCCGCCGGGTCGCTGGGGCCGGTCGACATGGACCTGCCGGTCTATATCGATCACGCGGTCGGGCAGCTGGCCGACTTCAGCTGCGGCGCCAACGAGGAAGGCTTTCATTACACCGGCGTGAATTTCGGCCGTGACCTCGCGGAACCCGAGACCGTCGACTTGCGCAACGTCGTGGCAGGCGACCCGGCCCCCGGCGGTGAGGGCACGCTCAGCATCGCCCGCGGTATCGAGGTCGGACATATCTTCCAGCTCGGCACCAAGTACAGCGAAGCCCTGGGCGCCACTGTACAGGACCAGGACGGCAAGGACCGGGTGATGGAGATGGGCTGCTATGGCATCGGCATCACGCGTATCGTCGGCGCGGCCATTGAGCAGAACCACGACGACAACGGCATCATCTGGCCGGCGCCGCTCGCCCCCTTCGACGTTGTCCTCGTACCGATCAATATGCACCGCTCCGACGCCGTGCGCGACGCGGCCGAGGCGCTGTACGGCGAGTTGACCGACGCAGGCCTCGAGGTGCTGTTCGACGACCGCGACGTACGCCCGGGCGTTAAATTTGCCGACGCCGAGCTGATCGGCATCCCGCACCGCCTCGTCGTTTCCGAGCGTGGTCTGGGCGCCGGCGAGCTGGAATACCGCCACCGCCGCGACGAGGAATCCCGCAACCTGAAGCGTGAAGAAGCTCTCAAATTGCTCAAGGAAAGCACTATAAGCTAGTGTTTTAGTTACAATCTCTCGCGAAATGGAGATCGGACGCTACATCGCCCTGGCCTGCTGCCTGGTACTGCTCGCGACGCCCCCCGGCGCTGTGGCCGAGCAGGTGCCCGACCCCGAACTGCGCGAAATCCTGCGCGCAGCCGCGTCCGAGGCCGACAGTTTCGAAGACCGCTTCCATGCGGAGGTCTGGTTGACCGACATGTCATCCCGACTTGCCCGCCAGGTCAAAGACCCCGAGGAACGCATGGAAATCCTGACGCGCGTCCATTACGAGGCCGCGCGCGTCGAATTACCACCGGAACTCATCCTCGCCGTTATCGATGTGGAGAGTAATTTCGACCGTTACGCGATCTCGGTAGCCGGTGCGTTGGGACTGATGCAAGTCATGCCATTCTGGAAAGACGAAATCGGCCGGCCAGAAGACAACCTCAATCGCATCGATACCAATCTGCGGTATGGCTGCACGATCCTGCGTTACTACCTCGACAAGGAGAATGGGGACCTGCGGCGGGCGCTCGGACGTTACAACGGGTCGCTGGGGAAACGTAAGTATCCCAACAAGGTCATCGATAAGCTGAGCACCAAGTGGTTCCAAGTATAGGCTAGAAGCGTCCCGGACAGTGCTTTGCGGAAGTCACCCGCAGCGAAGCGAGGCATGAAGCAAAGTACTGTCCGGGACGCTTCTAGCCGGTTACGAACCGGTCGTACTCATCGTCGCTATCGACGAATTCCGTTGAGACGCCCGTTACCACGGCCATCGTCGGGCCTTCCGCCAGGTACGCCGCAAGTTTGTCCAGGGCAGCACGCTCACCGCAGGCGAAAACCTCGACGTCGCCGTTCGAAAGATTGATCGCGTGACCCGTGATGCCCAGGGATTCGGCGACCCGCCGGGTGCTTTCACGGAAAAAAACGCCCTGGACGCGGCCCTTGACTATGAATCGGCGCGCCGCGGACATCCGTCGTCTCAGTTTTCGGCGTCGCGCGCCGCCTCGCTGAGTCGCAGCGCGTCAATGGCGGCGGTCTTGGCTGCCATCGCCTCCTGCCGGGCCACGCCGTAGTTGCGGGTACTCAGGGATTCTTCCGCACTTTCCAGCGCCGATTCGGCGGCCAGCAGTTGCTCGGCCGCGTGTTCTTCGGCGCCCGCCTCGCGCGCTGCGGAAATCGCCTGCCGGGCATCCGACATTTCCTGAACCGGCATGGTTTCGCAGGCCGCGAGGACGAACAGCGCGGCAATGAGGATGCCACGAAGGAATACTGTTGTCTGGGCTGCGAGCATTGTTATTCTTGTTATCGGAAACCGGTCAACGCTATCAAGTACGAGGACGCAATGTCAATCAAGATCTACCACAACCCGCGCTGTTCCAAGTCCCGGAAAACATTGGAATTACTCGAACAGGCCGGCGTCACGCCGACAATCGTCGAGTATCTGAAGTCGCCGCCGGACGCCGCGACGACGTTGCGAAACGCCGCACTCATTGGCGTCAGCGTCGCCGAACTGCTGCGACGCGGCGAGGACGAATTCAGGCAAGCGCAGGACCTGCCCGACCTGGACGACGATGCCGCCCTGGCCGCCTGGCTGGAACAACACCCGAAAGTCATCGAACGACCGATTGTCGTCGATGAAGACGGCAAGCGCGCGGTCGTTGGCCGACCGCCCGAGAACGTCCTGGAGCTCGTCGGCCAATGAGTGACGTACTGGTCCTCTATTATTCCCGGGCGGGCTCCACCGAGAAGCTCGCTCGCGAGGTATGCCGGGGCGTGGATTCGGTCGACGGTATGTCGGCCCGGCTGCGCACGGTGCCCGTCGTTTCCGCCACGACCGAAGCCACCGAGTCCGAAGTACCGGATGCGGGCCCGCCCTACGCGACGACCCAGGACCTCGTCGAGTGCGCGGGCCTGGCGATGGGCAGTCCGACGCGGTTCGGCAACATGGACGCATCCCTCAAGTACTTCATCGACAATACCGTCAACGAGTGGATGACGGCAGCCTGCGTCGGCAAACCGTTCGGCCTGTTTACGTCGACGTCCAGCCTGCACGGCGGCCAGGAATCGACGCTGCTATCAATGGCCCTGCCACTGATTCACCACGGCATGCTGTTCGTCGGCATCCCGTGGACCGAGGAAGCGCTGTCCGCGACAACGACGGGGGGCACGCCCTACGGGGCCAGCCACGTCTCGTGGAGTCGCGAACACGAACTGTCCGACGATGAGAAAAGCCTGGCCCGGGCGCTTGGCCGGCGGGTTGCGGAAATCGCAGCGAAACTAGCTTAGGACCTCCCGGACGAACGGTATGGTCAGGCGCCGCTGGGCGCGCAGCGCTTCGAGATCCAGCTTGTCGAGCAGTTCGTAGAGACTCGCCATGTCCCGGCGGCTGCGGCTCAGCAGGTACTTCGCCGTGTCGTCGGGTAATTCGAGGCCCCGGTGCCGGGCCCGCAGCTGCAGCGCACCGATTCGCTCGCCGTCATCCAGTTCCTGGACCTTGAACGTCGCGAGCCGCGCCAGTCGGCTCTGCAAATCGGGGAGCGCGATCGGGCACTCGCGTGGCGACATGGCGGCTGCCACCACGAGCGAGCGGCCAGCGTCGAGGACCTCGTTGCAGAGCGCGAACAGGGCCGCCTCCCAGTCGGCCCGACCCGCGATTTCGCCCATATCGTCGAGGCAGATCAGGTCGCGGCTGGCCAGCCCTTCGAGGATCTCGGGGCCCGCTGCGCCCAGCATGCGCAGCGGCACATAAACCGACCGGTCGCCCGCCCTCTCGCAGGCAGCCTGCAGCAGGTGCGTTTTGCCAGTGGCCGGGGCGCCCCAGACCCAGCAGCCCTGCGCCTCGGCGCCGCTGGCGAGATCTTTGAGCATCGCCACCAGCGTCTCGTTGCCAGCCATGAAGTAGCTCGCAAACACGGCGTGGTCCGCCAGGCGTAGCGGTAATGCCATCTGAGTCACGGTCGCGATCTCCCGGCGTTACGACTCGTCAACGTCGAGTTCGTCGGAAATCTCGTCGGGGACCGCGTCGAATTCCTCGATTTCCTCGAGTTCCTCGACGACTTCCGGGTGCTCCTGCAGGAAGCGGACGTAGGCGAATCGGACCAGCACGGACAGGACGGCGGCGGCCGGCAGCGCCAGCAGGATGCCGAAAAAGCCGAACAGCTGCCCGCCGGCTGCGACGGCGAAGATAATCAGTACCGGGTGCAGGCCGATGCGGTCACCGACGAGCTTCGGCGTCAGCACCGAGCCCTCGATCATCTGGGCAATCGAAAACGTGGCCACAACGCCGATCAGCTTGAACAACGGCTCGGGTTCGAGCGCCACCGTCACCGACGCCAGCGCGATACCGAAGATCAGTCCGAGATACGGCACGAAGCTGACAAGACCGGACACGACGCCGATCGCAATGGCGAACTCGAGGCCGATCAATCCCAGCCCGATCGAGTAGATCGTCGACAGCGCCAGCATTACGAGCAGTTGCCCACGCAGGAAAGCGCCGAGCATGTCGTCAACGTCCCGGGCGAGACCGACGATCGTGTCGCGCTGGCCGGACGGGATCAGCGCCGTGAGGTGCGCGAGGATTCCATCCCAGTCGCGCAGCAGGTAGAAGGTCAGGATGGGCACGAGGAACAGGCTCAGGATCGCGGCGAACACGACGCTGCCGGACTGCGTGAGCCCCATCAGCACTTTCGTTCCCCAGGAGCCCGCCATGTCGCCATACCGATCCACGAATGCCCCGATACCGACGTCTTCGCCGACATCCATATCGAGCAGATCGGCGATGCTGGGCAGCCACACCTGCTCGAACTGGCGCACGATGTCAGGCAGTGCATTCAGTAACGCCCCGACCTGGTTGCGAATTAGCGGCCCGACCAGCAGCACGAGCAGGCCCAGTAACAGGAAGGTCAGCACGAAGACGGCAACCACCGCCAGGGTCCGCGGCATGCGCAGCTTCTGCAGGCGGTCTGCCAGCGGGTCACCGATGTAGGCGAGCAGAGCCGCCGCAACAAACGGTGTCAGGACCGGTGCCAGCAGGTACAGAACCCCGCCGACCAGCGCGATCGCGATGAGCCAGTTGGTGCGGAGGCTGGCCATCAGGGCTTATGTGCCTTCGCACCGCGAACCCAGCCGGCAACGTAGTCGTAGCCGCTGATGATCACGGTGACCAGGACCGCCGCGCCGGTAACGGTGACGGTAATCTCATCCGGCCACCCGAAGCCTGCTTTCATGATCACGAACACGAGGAAGGTGAACTCCAGCGCCGTGTTGAGCTTGCTGATTGTCGACGGACTGCCCTCGAGGCGCTCGACGAGGTAGTGATACATGAAGGAACCGGCAACGATGATCACATCGCGCGAGATGACAGCCACGGCCAGCCAGACCGGGATGTGGCCGAGGAACGCCAGGGTGCCGAACGACCACGCGACGAGCAGCTTGTCGCCAGCCGGGTCGAGAAATGCGCCGAGGCGCGTGTCCCAGTCATATTTTTTGGCGATGTAGCCATCGATGCCGTCAGAGAGGCCCGCAATCGCAAACAGCGCCAGCGCCCAGCCGAACTCGCCGTTGACGAACAGGATGATGATTGGCGCGATCAGGAAGATGCGCATCAACGATATGGCATTGGGTATCCAGCTATAGTCCATTTCGTGACGCGCCTTCCGGGCTGTAGAAAAACTCGAGATCCTGCTCGAACGAATCGAAACCGAGGGAGTCCTCGTCATTTTGTTCGATCAGGCCATTGAAGCGCAACGCCCGGCGCAGTCGATCGACGCCGCCGACGGCCGTGACGCGAAACTGCACGCGATCGCCGTCAACCTCGACGATAGAAAATCGTTCCACGACAGTCATCTTGGTGAGCATATTTTCGACGCTCGCGAAGGACTCCACCGACGAGATGCCCGACACCGCGAGTTCGACAGTCTCCGCGACAGCGTTGCCGCTGATCGCGAACTCGGCCGCCAGCAGGTCGGCGACGAAATTGATGACCAGCTCCGGCTCGCCGGTCCAGCTGCGCTCCTCGCCGCCCAGGTAGAAGCTCCAGCGATTGCGCATGGCAGATGCCGGACGAATGCGGCCAACGAGGATAGCGTCGGCCTCGTAACGCTCGGACGCGCCAATCAGAGCATCGTCGAAACCGCCCCAGATATCGCTGAAACTGAGGTTCTGCAGGTCGATCGTGTCCAGCAGCGGGAACGCCACCGGCAGGCCGCGACGCTCGGCGACATCGAGCACCCGCTGGCGCAGCAGCCGATTGCGATCAATCGATCGCGCCTCGTCCCGGCTGCGAACCGGATCATCCGCCCCGACGACCTCGCGCTCGCCCTGCCCCCAGTCGACGGCGAGCCAGACGAGTGTCAGCGGCCGGTCGGAACCCCACACGGTCTTGCCCGCCTGGCGCAGCACACGTTCAATCGCATCGCCATCGAACGACACCCACAGCGTGTCGTCGTCACCCGGCCGGTACTGAACGATGTACGCCGCGGGTTCGGGGAACAGCAGCTCGATCATCTCCGGATCGTTCGCCAGCTCCGTGCCGGACACCCGTAACAGGACATCGACCAGCGCCATTTCGTAGGCGGCCGCGCGCGGATTGTCCTCCTCGGGATCGAGAGGCACTTGCGCCGTGTACAGCGAAGCAACATCGACGGCCCAGACCGGCGCCGCGACGATGACCAGCAACAGCGCCGTGAATCGAGATTTCAGCAAGGATGGTTTCCCCGTGGATGCCCAGGCACTATTATATCGTCGATGAAGCCGCTGACCTATAAGGACGCAGGCGTCGATATCGATGCCGGCAATGCGCTGGTCGATCGCATCAAGCCCCTCGTTAAACGCACGCACCGGCCCGAGGTCCTGGCCGGCCTCGGCGGATTCGGGGGCCTGTTTGCGCTGCCGCCCGACCGCTACCGCGAGCCCGTGCTCGTCTCGGGCACCGACGGTGTGGGAACCAAGCTGATGCTGGCGCAGCAGCTTGGCAAGCACGACACGATCGGGATCGACCTCGTCGCAATGTGCGTTAACGACGTGCTCGTGCAGGGCGCCGAGCCCCTGTTCTTCCTCGACTATTTTGCCTGCGGACGCCTCGATGTGGATGTCGCGACCGACGTCGTCGCAGGTATCGCGGCGGGCTGCGAACTGGCCGGGGCGGCGCTGATCGGCGGAGAGACCGCCGAGATGCCCGATATGTACCCCGACGGCGAGTATGATCTCGCGGGCTTCTGCGTCGGCGCCGTGGAGCGCGAGCAGATGATCGACGGCCAGTCCATCGCCGCCGGCGACGAGCTCATTGCGCTCGCTTCGAGCGGCCCGCACTCCAACGGCTACTCGCTGATCCGCAAGGTCCTCGACATCGACAGCGATGCCGCTGTCGACGGCCGCCCTGCCCGCGATCGGTTGCTCGAACCGACCCGCATCTACGTCAAACCGGTACTCGAGCTAATGCGATCGATCACGGTCAAAGGCCTGTCGCATATCACGGGCGGCGGCATCAGCGAGAACCTGCCGCGCGTCCTTCCCGACTCGGTGCACGCCCTCATCGATACGAGTTCCTGGCAGCAGGGCCCGGTATTCGACTGGCTTGCCGCGACGGGCAATATTGCCGAGGAAGAAATGCGACGTACGTTCAACTGCGGCGTTGGCATGATCGTGGCGGTCGCTGCAGCGGACCTCGACGACGCGCTGGCGAGACTGCGCGAACTCGGCGAGGACGCATGGCATATCGGCTCGGTCGCGGACGGCGCCGGCGCCGTAGCATTCCGTTGAGCGACCTGCCGCGCAAGGCCGCGGTCCTGATTTCGGGATCGGGCAGCAACCTGCAGTCGTTCATCGACAAATCCGCTTGCGGGGACATCGACCTCGACCTGTGCGTGGTATTCAGCAACAAGCCCGACGCCTACGGGCTCACGCGCGCCAGGGAGGCCGGAATTCCTGTCGAGTGCCTCAAACACGGCGACTACCCGGACCGCGAGTCGTTTGACCGCGCCGTCGCTGCGGTCCTGGACCGCTATTCGCCCGATCTCATCGTCCTGGCAGGATTCATGCGCATCCTGAGCCCGTGGTTCGTGCAGCACTATGCCGGCCACATCCTGAACATCCACCCGGCTCTGTTACCGGCTTACCCGGGACTCGACACGCACCAGCGCGTGCTCGACGCTGGCGAGAAATGGCATGGCAGTACCGTGCACTTCGTCACCGAGGAACTCGACGGCGGCCCGCGCATTCTGCAGGGTCGGCTGGCCGTGAATCCTGGCGAGAGCGCGAAGGAGCTGTGCCGGCGGGTTCAGGCCGTCGAGCACCAGATCTACCCCGAGGCCGCGCACTGGTTCGGACAGGGCCGCCTCGAATTTCGGGACGGCGCGGCGTGGCTCGATGGTGGATTACTGAAAGATCCGGTGGTAACACAGTACTCGTAGTGCCGGCCGCGGGGGATAGAGATGGCGTGGAAGCTCGAATATCACGAACAGTCGCAGATTGTCGAACTGCACATTAATGGGCGTGCAGACGGCGACGAGCTGCGTGAAGCGGCGGCCGCGCGCATCGCTTTCGGCAAGGAGAAAGGCGCCAAGCGTTACATCATCAACGTCAGGCATCTCGAGGCCCCGAGGTCGACGAGCGGCGCCGTATTCGAGATTCCTGCCCGCCTGTACGACGAAGCGGGTCTCTCACGCAGTGTGACGATCGCCGTGGTCGCACCCATGGACGCGCAGTCTCAGTGGGCAGTGAATTTTTTCGAAGACACCTGCGTCAATCGCGGCTGGCGGGTGGAGACGTTCCTCGACCGCGACCGCGCCGTCGACTGGCTGCTCGAGACGCCGGTCTGGTGAGACTCCGGCGCGGCCCGTCAATCAGGCCTTGGGCAGCGTAACCCCGGTCTGCCCCTGGTATTTGCCGCCGCGGTCCTTGTAGGACGTCTCGCATTCCTCGTCGGACTCGAGGAACAGCATCTGGGCAACACCCTCGTTGGCGTAGATCTTGGCGGGCAGCGGCGTCGTGTTCGAGAATTCCAGGGTGACGTGCCCCTCCCACTCCGGCTCCAGCGGCGTCACATTGACGATGATGCCGCAGCGGGCGTAGGTCGACTTGCCCAGGCAGATCGTCAGCACGTTTCGGGGGATGCGGAAGTACTCGACCGTGCGCGCCAGCGCGAAGCTGTTGGGCGGTATGACGCAGACGTCGTTCTGCACGTCGACGAAACTCGAATCGTCGAAGCCCTTCGGGTCGACGATGGCCGAATTGATATTGGTGAATATCTTGAATTCCTCCGAGCAGCGCACGTCGTAACCATAGCTCGAGGTGCCGAACGACACGATCCGGTCGTCGCCGCTGTGGCGCACCTGGCCGGGCTCGAACGGTTCGATCATGCCGTGCTGTTCCGCCATGCGGCGAATCCAACGGTCGGACTTGATGCTCATCAGCTGGCCTCGACGACGATATTGGGGAACTTGCTGCTGTAATCGCGCCCCTGCGCGGCCTGTTCGGCGGCCATGTGCTGCGCCGCGTTGCGATAGGCCGCCGCGGCCGCGGAGTCGGGCGCTGCGGCGACGGTCGGCCGGCCACTATCGGTCTGCTCGCGGATGGCCGCGTCGAGCGGCAGCTGCCCCAGCAGGCCCACGTCGTAGTCCTGCGCCATCTGCGCGCCGCCGCCCGTGCCGAAAATCGGTTCTTCGTGGCCGCAGCTGGAGCAAACATGGGTGCTCATGTTCTCGATAACCCCGAGCACGGGCACGGCGACCTTCTTGAACATCGCAAGCCCCTTGCGGGCATCCAGCGTCGCGATGTTCTGCGGCGTCGTGACGATGACGGCGCCGCTGACCGGCACCTGCTGCGACAGGGTTAGCTGGATATCGCCGGTGCCGGGCGGCATGTCGATGATCAGGTAGTCGAGGTCGCTCCAGTTGGTCTGGTGCAGCAGCTGCTGCAGGGCCGAGGTCACCATCGGGCCACGCCAGATCATCGGCTGGTCGGCGTCGACGAGGAAGCCTATCGACATCGCCTGCACACCGTGGGCCTCGAGCGGCTGCATCGTCTTGCCGTCGTCGCTGTTCGGCTGGCTGCCGCCCAGCCCCAGCATCTGCGGCACGCTCGGTCCATAGATATCCGCATCGAGCAAGCCGACCGACGCCCCATCCGAAGCCAGCGCCAGGGCCAGGTTCACCGACACCGTGGACTTGCCGACACCACCCTTGCCCGACGCCACGGCGATGATGTTGCGCACACCCTCCATGGGCTTGAGATTGCGCTGCACGCCGTGTGCAATAATGCGCGTCGACAGGTCGACCTGAACATCGTCGATGCCGGTCTCCTGCCGCAATGCCGCGGCGATGGCGTCGCGGTACTCTTCGTGCCGGCTCGCTGCCGGAAATCCGAGCTGGATGGTGGCTTTGGCGGTCGTTTCGCCGACCTCGAGGTCGGCTTTCTGGGCCACTTCGCCAATCGTGCGGTCGAGGCCCGGTAATTCAAAGGATTTCAGGAATTTATTCACGTTCGATTCTGTTGACGGCGTCACATTTCCGCATGTGGTATTAGGTAAAATTATGCGCAGGTGGCTCGTGACGGAGACACCGCGGGCGCACATTGTAACGGAGCAATTGCGCAGTAGCGATGTGGTATAAGACTGCATCTGGGATTTTGTGAGCAGCGCAGGTTTGCAGGGACCGCCTGCAGCGCTCAGGTTTTCGCAATAGCAGAGCGACGATTGACTTTTCATAGCAGACGCGAGGGCACGTTTTCTGCAGGGACGCCAGCATGCGGCGGTCCCTGCCTCGGTGTGCGCCGATGAGTTTGCTGGGTGGATTCCGGGCGGATCAGCTGGTTGAGAAGCTCGTTGCCGAGCAAAAACCGGATTCGGCGTCAGCCAAGAAGCTCGTGGACCGCCTCAAGAAGATCGGGCCCAAGGTCATTCCCAAGGCCATCGACGCGCTCGCCCTGTCCGACAAATCACACACGATGGTGTTCGTGGACATCCTCTCCAGCCTCGTCGACGACAAGTCGCTGGAGCTCTACAAGGAAGGCCTGGCTGACGGCAATGAGCGCGTCGTCTCGGGCACGTCCTGGGCCCTTTCCAGCAGCACCAACTACAACGCCAACAACCTGTTGCCGTTTTTCGATGACCCGGAGGTTTCGAAACCGGCGCTGATCGAGGTTCTGCGGGTCCACAAACAGGACCTGAGCGTCCACGAACTGCTGCAACGCGCCTACGAGTCGGACCCCAATGAGTCGGCCGCCCTGTTCAAGATCATCGAGGACACGGTTCGGGCCGAGATGGTGCCCGACCTGATCTCCCGCCTCGGCGGCCGTGACCCGGTCATCAAGGTCCACATCATCAACCTCATCACGAAGTTCGATCGGCCCGAGGTCAACCAGGCGCTCGAAATGCAGCTTCGCGATCCCAACAAGATGGTCCGCAGCGCCGCCCTGACCGCGCTCGCATCACGCGGCGATGCCGTCAACATCGCCGCCGTTGCGAAACTGCTCCAGGATCCGGATATCGACGTCCAGAACAAGGCTGTCGACATGATGGTCCATCTCAATCACCCCGAGACGGTCAAGTACCTGACGGACGCGCTCAAGGACGAGTCCGAGTACGCGCGCCGTGCCGCGGTCGAGGTTCTCAACGAGGTGGGCACCAAGGACTCCGTCAAGGAGCTCTTCCAGGTGCTCAAGGACGACGACTGGTGGGTGAGGTCGCGCGCTGGCGACGCGCTTGCCGAGATTGGCGGGCCCAAGGTCGTCAGTTCCGTCGTGCAACTGATCAAGGATGAAGATGAAGAGGTGCGGCGCACCGCCATCGAGATCCTCAACGCGACCAAGGACGAGGCCGCCGTGGATCACCTGATCAAGGCCACCCACGACTCCGACTGGTGGGTCAAGGAACGCGCTGTCGATGCCCTGTCCAAGATCGGCAGCCCCAAGGCCGTCCCCCGCCTGGAAGAGATGCTGGGCCAGAACCCCAAGACCGACACCGTGATCGTGCGCGCGCTGGGCAAACTCGGCAGCCACAAACACATCAACCGCATCGTGCCGCTGCTCAACAGCCCCGAACGCGACGTCCAGGTCGAGGCCATTCGGGCGATTTCGGCGCTGGCGGACGAAACCCACGCCGAGACGGTGCGCGGCGTCCTGCTCAAGATCAAGCAGGCTGAAGAGCCCACGATCATCAACAGCGCCGACAAGGCGTTGAAGGATCTCGACGCCCGCTTCTCGGCCACCGTCATGGCCGAGAACGAGCGCGCCAAGAAAATCGGTGCGCACACCAAGACCATGCTGCTCGACGACGAGGACCTTTCGAAACTGCTCGACGCGCAGGCCAAGGCGCGCACCGAGGCGGCCGCACTCGATGCGGATCCGACAGCGACGACGCCGGCCGCCCCGACGGCGCCGCCGCAGCTCGACATTTCGAAACTGACCCCGGGCGACGTGCTCGATGGCCGCTACAAGTACATCGAGAAGATCGGCAAGGGCGCATTCGGCACGGTGTTGCTGATGCAGGACGAGGTTGTCGACGAACACCTCATTCTCAAGTTCCTGAACCCGAACGTCTCCTCGGATGAGGAGATGATGAAACGGTTCGTCCACGAGCTGCGTTACTCGCGCAAGATCACCCATCGCAACGTCATTCGTATCTACGATTTCCTGAACCTGCAAGGCAGCTATGCGATCTCGATGGAGTATTTCCCATCGCACACGCTGAGCGGCGAGATTCCCGACAACCAGCCGATGGACATCAAGAAAGTGCTCAAGTACTCGCGCGATATCGCCACGGGCATGTCGGTCGCGCACCAGGCCGGCGTCATTCATCGCGACCTCAAACCGGCCAACGTCCTGGTTAATGAGGAGGGCCTGCTCAAGATCGTGGACTTCGGTGTTGCCGCGGCCGCCGCCAGCGGCGATACCCAGCTCACCAAGACCGGCTACGTCATCGGCTCGCCGAAATACATGGCGCCCGAGCAGATTCTCGGCAAGAAGGTCGACGAGACGGCCGACATCTACAGCGTCGGCGTCATCATGTACGAGATGGCGACCGGTGTGCCGCCGTACAGCCGCGGCGACCACATGTCCGTCATGTACCAGCACGTCCAGGGCAAGGCCAAGCAGTGCCAGGAGATCAATCCCGGCATTCCCGACGAATTCGCCGGCATCATTGCCAAGGCCATGTCGGTCGACAAGACCAAGCGCTACCAGTCAATGGACGAATTGACAGAGGCGCTCGACCACGTTCGGGTGTAAATTCCTGTAACCATGGCACGCATCGATGCATTCCTGAAGCTCGGCCTGGCGCAAGGCTGTTCCGACGTTCACCTGTCGGTAGGCGTACCGCCGATGCTGCGAATGAACGGCGACCTGATGCCGATCAAGTTCCGCGAACTCTCGGACATTGAACTCGAAACCTACGTCCGCGAGATCCTGACGGCGAACCAGCAGGAAAAACTCGATGCCGGCCACGACCTCGACTTCTCCTACGTCGCCGAAGAAGGCGGGCGATTCCGTGTGAACGTCTTCCGCAAGGTCACTGGCTATGGCGCGGTCTTCCGGCACATCCCGCCGGAAGTGCCAACGCTGGAACAGCTCAATATGCCGAAGGCGCTCTACGACTTCTGCGATTTTCACCAGGGCATGGTGCTGGTGACCGGCTCGACCGGTACCGGCAAATCGACGACCCTGGCCGCGATGATCAATCACATCAACGAGCACCGAAACCTCAACATCATCAGCCTCGAGGATCCGATCGAATTCGTGCACCCGAGCAAGAACTGCCAGGTCATCCAGCGCGAACTCGGCACGCACCTGACGTCGTTTGCCGACGGCGTGCGCTCAGCGATGCGCGAGGACCCTGACGTTATCCTGGTCGGCGAGTTGCGCGACGCCGAGACCATCACGATGGCGATGACGGCCGCCGAGACCGGCCACCTCGTGCTCGGCACCCTGCATACGACCGGCGCTGTAAAGACGATCGATCGAATTATCGATGCCTTGCCGGGCGAGCTGCGCGAGCAGACCAAGGCGTTTCTCGCGATGAGCCTCAAGGCCGTCGTAACGCAGGTCCTTTGCAAGACGCCCGACGGCCGCGGCCGCCGCGCCGTGCTGGAGATTCTCGTCAACACCCGCGCAATCGCCAAGCTCATCACCACGGACCAGACGCACCAGATACCCTCGCAGATCCAGACCGGCAAGGACCTCGGCATGCAGCTACTCGACCAGGGCCTGATCGACGCGATCCAGCGCAAGGAGGTCGACCCGGACGATGCCTTCCGTTTCGCCAACGACAAGCGCAAGTTCTCGCGGTTCGTCACGGATACCGAGCTTGTTCGCACCCTGGATACGAGCGTAACGGGGAGGTTCATGAGTGAGTAAGGTCGACCAGTACCTCGAAGCGATGCTGAAGAACAACGCGTCGGATCTGCATTTCGTATCGGGCGATCCGATCCGCATGCGCGTGCATGGCGAACTGCGCGTGCTGGCCGACGAGACACTCTCGCCCGAGTTTGCCCAGGAAGCGCTGTACGAGATCATGGATGCGACGACGCAGCGTGATTTCGAAAAGAACGAAGCGGCAGACTTCGCCTACGAGATTGAAGGTCTGTCCCGTTTTCGCGCCAATGCGTTTCGCCACCTCAACGGCATCGGCGGCATCTTTCGGGCGATCCCGTCCAAGGCGCTGACGCTCGACGACCTCGGCATGCCCAATGTCGTGCGCGACATGTGCAAGCAGAATTCCGGCATGATCCTCGTCACCGGCAAGACAGGCTCGGGGAAGTCCACAACGCTCGCGGCGATGATCGACTCGCTCAACAAGAACCTGAAGGGCCACATCCTGACCATCGAGGACCCGATCGAGTTCGTCCACAAGACCCAGTTGAGCCTGATCAGCCAGCGGGAGATCGGCGTGCACAGCCCCTCGTTCGCCGAGGCCCTGCACTCGGCCTTGCGCGAAGACCCGGACGTGATTCTCGTGGGTGAAATGCGCGATCTCGAGACGATCTCGATCGCGGTCACCGCGGCCGAGATGGGCATCCTGGTCATGGGCACGCTGCACACGAACGGCGCCGCCCAGACAGTCGATCGCATCATCAACTCGTTCCCGGCCGACAAGCAGTCGCATATCCGCACGATGATATCCACGTCGCTGCGCGGCGTGATTTCGCAACAGCTGCTGCCGACCAAGGGTCACGCCGGGCGGGTTGCCGCGCTCGAGGTACTGATCAACACCTCGGCAGTGGCGAACCTGATCCGCCAGGGCAAGCTCGACCAGCTCGAGACCGCCATGCAGGCCGGCGGCAACGTGGGGATGCAGACCATGGACTCCGCGCTGATGGCGCTCGTGGAGCAGGCCATGATCGCCGGCAAGGACGCCTATCAGCAGGCCAATGACAAGTCCAAGTTCGAACGGATGAAGCACGAAACCTGACCCGGCCCGTGGCATAATCGCGGGCTTCGAGATTGCCTGACCGATAATTGCCGCGAATGTCCGACACCGCCAGAAAAATCCTCGTCACCAGTGCCCTGCCCTATGTCAACGGGCACCCGCACATGGGGCACATGGTCGAGTACATTCAGACCGATATCTGGGTCCGTTTTCAGAAGCTGATAGGGAACGACTGCATCTATGTCTGCGCGTCCGATGCGCACGGCACGCCCATCATGCTCAAGGCGCGTGAACTCGGCATCACCCCCGAGGAGCTGACCGAGACGAACACGAAGGAATTCGTCAGCGCATTCGAGGATTTCGGCGTCGATTTCGACAACTACCACACCACGCATTCGCCGGAGAACGAGGCGCTGGTGACGGAGATGTACGAGGCCCTGCGCGCATCGGGAGATATCTACACGAGGACGATCGAGCAGGCCTTCGATGAAAAGGAGGGCCTGTTCCTGCCCGACCGTTTCGTCAAAGGCACCTGCCCGCGCTGCAAGACCGAGGACCAGTACGGCGACGCTTGTGAGAACTGCGGCGCAACCTACACGCCGGCGGACCTGATCGACCCGGTGTCGGTGCTTTCGGGGACGACACCCGTCAAGCGCGAATCCGAACACTACTTCTTCAGGCTCAGCGAGTATGGCGACAAGCTGCGGCAGTGGATGCGCGATGCGACGCTCGACAAGAACGTCGTCGCCAAGCTCGAAGAGTGGTTCGAAGCCGGGCTGCAGGACTGGGACATTTCCCGCGACGCTCCGTATTTCGGCTTCCGCATCCCGGGCACCGACGACAAGTATTTCTACGTCTGGCTCGACGCGCCGGTGGGCTACCCGGCGAGCTTTAAACATCTGTGTGACCGCCGGGATGATCTCGATTTCGACGAATACTGGCGTCCGGGCAGCGATACTGAGCTCTATCACTTCATCGGCAAGGACATCATGTACTTTCACACGCTGTTCTGGCCGGCGGTGCTGCAGGGCGCCGGCTTCCGGCAGCCGACCAGCGTCTTTGCGCACGGCTTCCTGACGGTCAACGGACAAAAGATGTCGAAGTCGCGCGGCACGTTCATCAAGGCGCGAACCTATCTCGACAACCTGGACCCGTCTTACCTGCGGTATTACTACGCCGCCAAGCTCGGACCGACGATCGAGGACATCGACCTCAACCTCGATGACTTCATTGCGCGCGTTAATTCCGACCTTGTTGGCAAACTCGTCAACATCGCCAGCCGCTGCGCGGGCTTCATCAACAAACGGTTCGATGGCCAGCTAGCGGCGTCGTTGCCGGACACCGCGCTCTTCGAAGAGTTTGCGGCAGCCGCGGACACGATCGCCGGGCATTTCGAGAATCGCGAGTACTCGAAGGCGATGCGCATCATCATGGGGCTCGCCGACGAGGCCAACCGTTATATCGACGACAACAAGCCGTGGGTCATGATCAAGGACGAGGCGCAGCTCGACGCCGTCCAGGCAGTCTGCACGCAGGGCCTCAACCTGTTCCGCAGCCTGATGATCTATCTCACGCCGGTGATCCCGGCCGTCGCCGACAAGGCGCGCGACTTCCTCGGCGAGGAGGAGTGGCGCTGGTCGTCCGTGAGCGAACCGCTGCTCGGCAGCCGCATCAACAAGTTCCAGCCGCTCCTGACCCGCATAGAACAGCAACAGGTCGACACCATGATCGAACAATCGAAGGAAACCCACCCGGAGACCGTCGCAGCCGCCGCGGCCGGGGACGACAGCATCTCGATCGACGACTTCATGAAAGTCGACCTGCGGATTGCAAGGATCAACGCCGCCAACCCGGTCGAAGGAGCGGACAAGCTGCTGCAACTCGAACTGGACGTCGGCGACGGCACTCGCAACGTTTTTGCCGGCATCAAGGCCGCCTATGACCCCGCGAGCCTCGTCGGCCGGCATGTGATCGTGGTCGCCAACCTCGCTCCGCGCAAGATGCGTTTCGGCGTATCCGAGGGCATGGTGCTGGCCGCAGGACCGGGCGGCGCCGACATTTTCCTCCTGTCGCCGGACGACGGCGCCGAGCCGGGGATGCGCGTCAAGTAGAGCGGGAGCTGCATGAGCGAGATCATCGTCATCCTGGTTGGCACGATCCTCGTCAATAACTTCGTGCTGGCCCGGTTCCTGGGCCTGTGCCCCTTCATGGGGGTGTCGCGCAATCTCGAGGCAGCCGCGGGCATGTCGATGGCCACGGCATTCGTGCTTACGCTCTCGTCGGCCATCGCTTTCCTGCTGCACCAGTACGTACTGATACCGCTCGAGCTGGGCTACCTGCGAACCATCGCGTTCATCCTGGTGATTGCGGCCAGCGTGCAGTTCACCGAGATCATGGTGCGGCGTCTCAGCCCACTGCTGCACCAGGTGCTGGGCATCTTCATCCCGTTGATCGCAACCAACTGCGCCGTGCTGGGAGTGGCGCTTTTGAACGTTCAGCAATCCAAGAGCTTCGTGCAGTCGGTCTTCTTCGGCTTTGGCGCCGCCGCCGGTTTTGCGCTGGTGCTGATCATGTTCGCCACGATTCGCGAGCGCCTCGATGCGGCGGACGTCCCGCCCGCGTTCCGCGGCACCGCGATTGCACTGGTGACCGCGGGAATCATGTCGCTTGCGTTCATGGGCTTTTCCGGCATGGCCAGGCCGTAGCGGACGCGCATGTGGACCGCCGTCATCACCATCGCCGTTCTCGCGCTCGTCGCCGGGCTGGCGCTGAGTTTCGCGTGGCGCAGCCTGCCGGCCGACCCGGGAGAGCTTGTCGATGACGTCGACCGTTTGTTGCCGCAGACGCAGTGCGCCCAGTGCGGCTATCCGGGCTGCCGCCCCTACGCCGCGGCGATCGTCGAGGAGAACGTGCCAATCAACCTGTGTCCGCCCGGCGGCGACGACACCGTGCGACGACTCGCCGCCCTCCTCGGCCGCGAGGCGCTGCCGCTCGCCGAGCCACAGGCCGCAGGCCGCGTCGCGGCGGTCATCGATGAAGCGGTGTGCATCGGCTGCACGCACTGCATCAACGCCTGCCCGGTTGACGCCATCGTGGGGGCGCAGCAGTTGATGCACACGGTTATCGAAAGCGAATGCACGGGCTGCGAACTCTGCATCGCACCCTGCCCGGTTGACTGCATCAGCCTGAGGCAACTCGCGTGAGCGCCCCCACTTTCGACCTCGGCAGACTGCACGGCGGATTAAGGCTGCCGGCGCACAAGACCGCCTCGACCTCTGCACCGATCTTGCGGGTACCAGTTCCGGACCAACTCGTGCTGCCGCTGACGCAGCATGCCGGGGACCCGGCGCAACCCGTCGTGCAAATCGGTGAGCAGGTCCTCAGGGGGCAGCTCGTCGCCAACGCCGAAGGCACGCTGGGCGCCCCCGTGCACGCATCGTCGTCAGGCACAATCGTCGCCATCGAGCCCTGGCCCGTACCGCGACGCTACGGCGACAAGGCGCCGTGCATCGTCATCGAGTGTGACGGCGAGGACCGCGCCGCCGAGGCGGCCGTGAACCTGCCGGATTTTCGGCAGGTGGCGCCCGACGAACTATTGGAGCGCATTCTCCAGGGCGGCATTGTGGGGCTCGGCGGGGCGGTGTTTCCGACCGCGCAAAAACTGATGCAGGCGACCACCAGCGAACTGGAATACCTGATTCTCAACGGCGTCGAATGCGAGCCCTACATCAGTTGCGACGACATGCTGATGCGGGAATACGCGAGCGAAATCCTCGGCGGCGCACAGATCCTGCTGCACGCGCTCGGACTCGAAACCTGTTATGTCGCCGTCGAAAGCGACAAGCCCGACGCCCTCAAACGTCTCGGCGAAGCGCTGGCCGAGCTGAATGACGAGCGCCTGGTCCTGAAGCAGGTGCCGACGATTTATCCGTCAGGCGGAGAGGACCAGCTCGTGCAGCTCGTGGCGAACCGCGAGGTGCCTTCCGGCGGACTGCCGATCGACGTCGGTTGCGTGGTGCAGAACGTCGCTACCGCCGCGGCTATTTACAACTGGATCGTGCGCAACGAGCCCCTGATCTCGCGCGTGACCACTGTGACAGGCGCCGGCGTGGCTAATCCGGTCAATGTCGAAGCCCGGCTCGGTACCACGGTCGCTCACATCATCGAACATGCCGGCGGCTACACCGAGCAGGCACAGCAGCTCATCATAGGCGGGCCGATGACGGGCAAATCGATGACGACCGACCGGGTGCCGCTGGTGAAGGCAGCGAACTGCATTCTCGTGACCGCCGAGCCGCCCGCCGCCGGGCCGGCCATGCCGTGTATTCGCTGCGGCGAGTGCGCCGCGGTGTGCCCCATCCAGCTGCTGCCCCAGCAGCTGTACTGGTATGCCTGCGCAGACGACGAAAACAAGCTGCGTACCTATGGCCTCACCGACTGCATCGAGTGCGGCTGCTGCGACCTCGTTTGCCCGAGCCGTATCCCGCTGACCGGCGAGTTTCGCATGGCCAAGGCCCGGATTCGTGAACTGGAGGACGAGAAGGCGCGTGCCGAGCGGGCAAGGCAGCGCTTCGAGGCCCGTAACGAACGTCTCGAGAGGGAACAGGACGAGCGCAGCCAGGAGCTGGCGCGGCAGAAGTCCGACGCGAAGCAGGCCGGGGCCGACGCGATCGCGGAAATCATGAAGCGCAGGCAGCGCAAGGACGGAGGCGAATAAATGGAGTTTGCCCGACGCGAAGCGCCGCACGTCGCCTCGAGCGCCAGTGTCGCATCGATGATGCTGCAGGTCCTCGCCGCCCTGGTGCCGGCGGCGCTGGCCCATGTCTGGTACTTCGGCCCGGGGTTTATCTTCAATTTCATCGTGGCGACCGTGTTCTGCGTCGGTGGAGAGGCGCTCATGATGCGCGCGCGGGGCCGCGATCCGCGGGTTGCACTGTCTGACTACAGCGCCGTCGTCACTGCCGCCCTGCTGGCCTTCGCCCTGCCGTCCCTGACGCCCTGGTGGGTCACCGCCACGGGCGCGCTGTTCGGCATCGTGGTCGCCAAGCACCTATACGGCGGGATCGGTTTCAACGTCTTTAACCCGGCGATGGCCGGTTACGTCGTTGTCCTCGTGGCCTTCCCGATGGAGATGAACCTCTGGGTGGCGCCGCGCATGGGCGACATCGATTACGTTCATCCGGGGATGATGCAGACGCTGCAGTACCTGCTGACCGGATCGCTGCCCGACGCGCTCGGCTACGATGCGATCAGCCGCGCCACGCCGCTCGATGCGATGCAGTCCGGCCTGCGCAACATGCTGACTTACCAGGATGTTCGTACCAACCCGCTAATGGGCGACTTTGGCGGCCGCGGCTGGGAATGGCTCGGGAATCTGTTCGCGATCGGTGGCGGCTGGTTACTGATTAAACGAGTCATCCGCTGGCAGATCCCGACCGGCGTACTGCTGGGCCTGCTGGTCCCGGCGTCGATCATGTACCTGGCGGCGCCGGGCACCAATGCGGCGCCGGGTTTCCACCTGTTCTCCGGTGCGACGATCCTGTGCGCGTTTTTCATCGCCACCGACCCGGTGTCGGCGGCGACCACTCCGCGCGGCAGACTGCTCTACGGGCTCGGCATCGGTTTCCTGATCTTCGCGATCCGCAAGTGGGGCTCCTACGCCGACGGCGTGGCCTTTGCCGTCTTGCTGATGAACATGGCGGTTCCGGCTATCGACTACCTGACCCGGCCGCATATCGTCGGCCACCCGCGCAAGGGTGACAGCACATGAGCACGAGCAGCATCTTCAGGACCGGGCTGACCCTTGCCGCCATCGGCGCTATCTGCACGATGCTCGTTGCGGCGACCTACCAGGCGACGAGGGACCGCATCGCTGCTAACGACAAGGCACTGCTCGAGCAGAGCCTGCTGCCAGCGCTGGCGGGGATTGATTACGACAGCGGGCTCACCGACTCGCTGCTGGAGTTGCAGCCGCCCCATGAACTGCCCGGCAATGACACGGCCCTGGTCTACCGCGTATTCGCCGCCGGTGAGCCGGCGGCAGCTCTGTTCGCCGTGACCGCACGGGACGGCTATTCGGGACCGATCCGGGTACTCATCGGAGTCGCGTATGACGGCACCGTGTCTGGTGTGCGCATCCTGCAGCATCGCGAAACCCCGGGACTGGGTGACATGATCGATTCATCCCGGTCGGACTGGGTGCTCCAGTTCGACGGTCGGTCGCTCGGCAACCCGGCAGCCGAGCACTGGGCAATTCGCGGCGACGGCGGCGAGTTCGACCAGCTGACCGGCGCGTCGATCACACCAAGGGCGGTCGTCGGGGCTGTCCGTGACACGTTGCTCTACTTCGACGCCCATCGGGACGAGATATTCCCGGTTGCCGCCAGCGAGGAGAACGAATGACGGCCGCCGCCTGGACAGAACGATTACGCACGGGCCTCTGGAAGGACAACCCGGGACTGGTGCAATTGCTGGGCCTGTGCCCGCTGCTCGCGGTGACCTCCACGTTCGTCAATGGCCTCGGCCTCGGCATCGCCACGCTGCTCGTGCTGACGTTCTCCAACGCTCTCGTTTCGGCAACTCGACGCCTGATACGGCCGGAGATTCGCATCCCGATTTACGTCGTGATCATTGCGAGCCTCGTGACCTGCGCCGAACTGATTTTCAAAGCGTGGTTCCCGGCTCTCGATCGCTCTCTGGGCATCTTCATACCGCTGATCGTCACCAACTGCGCCATCGTGGCCCGGGCCGAGATCTTTGCGTCGCGCAACCCGATTGGCGCCAGCATCGCCGACGGGCTGGGCATGGGCGCCGGGTTCGCGCTGCTGCTCATGGCGCTCGGCGCGTTTCGCGAACTCGTCGGCCAGGCCTCGCTGGCAGGTTTCTCGTTTGCTGACAGCGGCTTCCTGCTGGCCGTCCTGCCGCCCGGAGCTTTTTTCGCACTGGCGCTGGCGGTAGCCCTCAAGAATCATATCGACGGCAAGCCCGGTCGATGAACAGGGAAAAACGCAGCGCCATCTACTCCCGGCTCCGCGAGCTCAACCCGAGCCCGGACACC
>JASJCH010000065.1 GCA_030066075.1 Woeseiaceae bacterium | reverse complement strand
GGCACCGTGCAGGTCCAGTACGGCGAGCATTTTGACGGCGAGGACAGCCTGCAGGCCGCGGCCAACATCGGCTTCGGCATCGGCGATTCCGGCTTCGTCAACGCGAGTCTCGAGTATATCGACAACGATGCGTTGTCACGTGGCATTCAGCGCCAGACGGATGAGGACAGGCTGCTTGCCGCCGGTGTCCCACAGTCAGAGATAGGCGCCGATGCGCCGTTCGGCGACTCTCCGCTGTTGCAGACCTGGGGACGGCCGGAAACGTCAGGCGTGCGGTTCTTCCTGAACTCGGGCTTCGACCTCAGCGCGACGTCGCAGCTTTATGCGCGCTTCAGCCTTGCGGAAACGGAAGGCCGGTACAGGTTCTTCTACCGTAATGAGAACCACTCGACTCTGGCCACGTTCGATGACATGGATAACCTCATCGGCGGATACCGGTTCGAGGGATACACTGGTTTGCCTGCCGGGTATACCCCGTTTCTTGACGGCGACCAGGACGATTCGAGCTTCGTGGTCGGCATTGACGGCGAGTTTGATAGCGGGATGCTGTACGACTTCAGCTACAGCTTCGGCAAGAATGAGCTCGATTATTTCCTCAACAACACCGTCAACGGCAGCCTGCCCCTGATCGGTGCGGTCGACCCGACGCAACCGGCTGATTGCCTTGGCGCCAACGGTTGCGTGATCTCGCAGATGGGCTTCGACGTCGGCGGCTACGCCCAGGAAGAGGTCAACCTGAATGCTGACTTTTCCTATGCGATGAGCGACAGGGTCAACCTCGCATTCGGATTCGAAGCGCGCGAGGAGACGTTTATCGCCTACGCGGGTGAGCCGCGCTCATACGAGGGTGGCGGTTCGAGCGGGTTCCGCGGCATCGAGCCTGCGAACGCAGGCGAGTTCAGCCGTGACAACGTCGGCATCTATGCGGACGTCGAACATGACATCAGCGACGCGTTACTGGTTCAGTACGCAGCACGTTACGAGAACTACTCGGACTTCGGCGGCACGCTGAACGGCAAGATCGCCGCACGCTACCGGGTAAACGATGCGTTTGCATTCCGCGGCGCAATCTCGACCGGTTTCCACGCCCCGACGCCGGGCCAGTCAAACGTCTCGACGATTATCACGACGTTTGACGGCACCACCGGCAACCAGGTAGAGGAAGGCCTGCTTCCGGTCAGCAACCCTGCCGCGCAGGCAGCCGGCGCAACGGCGCTGACTGAAGAAGAGTCGCTCAATATCAGTGCGGGCTTCACGGCGGACTTCGCCGATAACTGGTCACTGACGCTCGACGCCTACATCATCGAGGTTGACGATCGCATCTATCGCACCGGCGATATCTCGATCGACATTCCCGGCTCGGCCGAGGAACAGTCCGTCTCGTACTACACGAACGTTCTGGAAGTGGAGCACGAGGGCATCGACCTGATCCTCAATGGCGGCTTCGAGATCGGTATGAACACGAGCCTGGACCTGACGCTGGCCTACGCCTACAACAAGACGGACGTCACGGGCCAGGATCTGATTACCGTCGAACCGGACGAAGATCCGATTCAGCCAGTTAACGACGGCCTGGTCGAGGACATCGAGAACAACTACCCCGAGCATCGCTTCGTATTGACGGGTAATGCACTGATCGGTGACAGCTACAACGTGATGCTGCGCGCCAACTACTACGGCGATCACTACGACGAGCGTGGCCGCATCGGCGCCGCCGTAGACCCGAGCGCGAAGATCAGTTCGACCATCTACTTCGACCTCGAAGCCGGTTGGCAGGTCAACGACAACTGGCGTGTCGTAGTTGGCGGGATCAATATCTTCGATGAATACATCGACGAGATTGGCCCGCCGAACGCGAACCGCCTGAGCGTCGGGCTCCAGTATCCGCGCCGTACCGTGGCCAACTACGAAGGTGGCTCCTGGTACCTGCGGGCCCAGTACAGCTGGTAAGAGCCAGATAGACTTCAGGGCCAGATGGCCCTGGCAAAAGCCACACCCTGCGGGGTGTGGCTTTTTTGATAAGAGTGGAGTTCTCAGCAAGATGAAGCGCCTTCTGGCATTGTCTGCGACGATGTTCCTGTTCGGCACGACCGCCACCGCGCAGGAAGATCAATCTGAAGAGCTGGCCGAGATCACGGTTACGGGCAAGCGTGTCGCCAACACCCGGCCGGCGGGCACGTATTCCGCAGTAGCCACGGCGCTGCGCTTCGACCCCATCACCGAGCTGCAGTCGCGCGGCCTGCCCGAGGGCCAGGCGGACGTGACGGTCCGCGGCGGATTGTTCGAGAACACGGGTTTTCGCGCCGGCGCCGTTACGGTCATGGATCCGCAGACTGGCCACTACGCAGCGGAGCTGCCGATCGACCCGGACCTGCTCGATGCGCCCGACCTGCTGATCGGGGTGGACAATGCTGTCGCCGGGTTCAATTCCAACATTGCGACGGTCGACTACGCGTTCCGCAAGATCGAGGATGGCGGCTCGGTCCTGCTCGGCGCCGGCAGCGACAGCCTGCGCTTCGGCTCCTTACAGCTGGCGGGTACGACGGCGTCGTTACCGGGCCGTGATGTCGGTTACGCGATAACCGCCGCGCAGTCCAGCGGCGATGGCACGGTGCCTAACGGCGATCACGATTTCGAACGCTATAACGTACATCTGCAACTTGGCGGGGCGTCGCAGCAAACCGACCTGTTGCTGAGCTACCAGGACAAGTTCTACGGCTGGCCCGGGGCTTACACCGGCTTTGCCTCGCTGCCCGAGACCGACCAGACGAAGACGACGCTCGTTCTCGCGAACCACTTTGTCGAGCAGGATACCGGCTTCCTCGAGCTCGGCGCCTTCTATCGCGGCCTCGAGGATGACTACGATTTCGATCGCACCACGAACGAGTCGGGTGGACCGGGTTCGTTCGATCACGAAACGCGCGTCTACGGCATCGGCTTCGAGGGCCTGCGGCGAGGCGCCCGGCTCGACTGGCGCTATGCGGGCCAGCTCACTTCCGACGAGCTGGTGTTCTCGACGGACCTGGTCGAGGGTGATTTCACGACGCGCGACTACGTGACGGCCAGCGTGGTGCCGACGCTGCGGCTCGACGGCGGCAACGGTCGCGAAGTCGAATTGCAGTTCGGCGGAACATTCGACTGGTCGAGCCGCGACGGTAGCGAGTTCTCGCCCGTTGTCGCGGCGACGGCGCGTTCCGACGGCGCGTCGGGCAGCCGCTTCGTGGCGCTCGAGTATGCGGCTACCTCGCAGTTGCCCGGCTACACGGTGCTCAACTCTCCGCCGGCCGGTCTTTTCGGCGGCAATCCGGACCTGGGCCGCGAGACGGCGCGCCAGCTGTCACTGGCGGCCGGGCTGGATACCGGCCGCTGGGACGGCAAAGTCACACTGTTCTACCGTGAAGACGATGACCTCGTAGACTGGACGTTCGCGACGGGCGCGCCATTCGCGCGCCAGGCCAACGCCGTCGACATCGACGTGACGGGCGTGGAGCTGTTAGGCCGTGGACGCTGGCCGGACGTCGACCTCGTCGCCAGTTACACCTATCTCGACAAGGACGCCGACTACGGCTCGGCTACCGTGGACGCGAGCTTCTACGCGCTCAACTTCGCGACGCACCGCGCTACGCTTGCGGTTCTGTATCGATTCGGCCGCGACTTCGAGCTGCGCTTTGACAGCGAGTACCGGCGCCAGCGAGATAATCCGTTGCGTGACGGCTCCGACGAGGCATTCCTGTCGTCGCTCGCCGTCGCCTGGGAGCCGGCCGGCGGATTGGGTGTTGCGCTGACCGCGGACAACCTGACCGACGATGATTACCAGCAGTTCCCCGGTACCCCGGCAGTCGGTCGCCAGGTGAGCCTTAGTGTCCGCTATCAGTGGTAAAGTCTGACGACGATGGAATCGCAGCTCGCATCGACGGTGCTCATGATTCGTCCCGTCCGCTTCGAAAGCAACCCGGAGACGGCAGACTCGAATCGCTTCCAGGGGCGGACCAGCGCCAGCGCCGCGGAGCAGCAGCGGGCCGCGCTCGGGGAGTTTGACGCGCTGGTTGCGGCGCTGCGCGAGCACGGCATCGAGGTGCTCGTGGTCGAAGACACGCCAGAACCACACACCCCGGACGCCGTCTTCCCCAACAACTGGGTGAGCTTGCACGCGGACGGGCGGGTGTTGCTGTACCCGATGGAGGCCAGGAACCGGCGCCTCGAGCGGCGGCCCGACATCATCGAGCGTCTCGGTGAGGACCATGGCTTCGTCGTCAGCGAGGTCGTCGACCTCTCGGGTCACGAGGACGAGGAGCAGTATCTCGAGGGCACCGGCAGCATGGTGCTCGACCGGTCGGGTCACGTGGCTTACGCGTGCCTGTCGTCGCGGACGCACCTCGGCCCACTCGGTGACTTCGCGCAGCGCATGGACTACGAGGTCATCAGCTTCGACGCCGTCGATCGCGACGGCGAGCCGATCTATCACACGAACGTACTTATGAACGTCGGGGAGAAGCTCGCCGTGATCTGCGACGACGCAATTCACCGCGAAGACCAGCGCGCGGCTGTGCTGCAACGCCTGCGGGATTCGGGCCGCAACGTCATATCGCTCAACTATGACCAGCTCCACGCGTTCGCCGGCAACATGCTCGAATTGCGCAAGCCCGACGGCGGCAGGCTGGTGGCCATGTCCCGGCAGGCCCTCGAATCACTCGACGAGGAACAACGTCGCGTGCTCGAGGACAATGGCGAGATCGTCGCCGTACCCATCGATACCATTGAGGCGTCGGCCGGCGGTAGCGTACGCTGCATGCTGGCCGAGGTGCACCTGCCCAAAGGTGCGAGAGAACAGGAATGACCACGAGCAAAGACAAGATCCTGATGTGTCCGCCCGACTATTTCACGGTCGACTATGTCATCAACCCCTGGATGGCGGGCAACGAAGACTCCCTGAGCCTGGATAAGGCCAAGCAGCAGTGGGAGGAGTTGCGCGCCACCGTGGCCGAGTTCGCGGACGTCGTTGCGATGGAGGCGCAGCCGGAATTGCCGGACATGGTGTTCACGGCCAATGCCGGGGTCGTGTACGGCAACAAGGCGATCGCGAGCCATTTCATGCCGATGGAGCGGCGTGCCGAGGAACCCATCTTCAAGCAGTGGTTCCGCGACAACGGCTTCGACCTGTACGAGCTCGACGAAAAGATCGGCTTCGAGGGCGCCGGCGACTGCCTGGTCGATCGGCGCGGATCGTGGCTGTGGACGGGCCACGGTTTTCGCACCGAGATCGAGGCGCATGCCGAAATCGAGAAGTACTTCGACATCGAGGTCATTTCCATCCGCCTCACCGACGAGCGTTTCTACCACATCGACACGTGTTTCTGTCCGCTGACCGACGGCTTCCTGATGTATCACCCGCCCGCGTTCGACTACGAGTCGCGCATCGCCATCGAGAGCCGGATTCCACCGCACAAGCGCATCATCGTGGATACCTTTGATGCCGGTAACTTCGCGTGCAACGCGATCAATATCGACGATCGCGTCATCCTGCACCGGGCCTCGGAACCCCTGAAAGCGCGGCTGATGCTCGCCGGCTTCAAGGTGCACGAAGTGGAGCTTACCGAGTTTCTCAAAGCGGGCGGCTCGGCCAAGTGCCTGAGCCTGAAGCTGACCGAGCCGGTGAGTCGCCGATGAGTGCGGCGCTGCGTTACCGAATCTGGCCGAAAGACCCGGCGGCGCACCTGTATGAGGTCAGCGTGACCGTCGCGGACCCGAACCCGGCCGGCCAGGTGTTCGCGATGCCGGCGTGGATACCGGGCAGTTACATGATCCGTGACTATGCCAAGCATGTCGTCACGATCCGCGCCGAGTCCGACGGGCTCGAGGTCCCACTGGAGAAGCTCGATAAGAGCCGCTGGCGGGCCGGGCCGGTCGATCGCGAATTGACGGTTACGGCCGAGATCTACGCCCACGACCCGAGCGTCCGCGGCGCCCACCTGGATACGACCCATGCCTACTTCAACGGCACCTGCGTGTTTCTGAGCGCCGTCGGCCTGGAGGATGCGCGCTGCGAACTCGAGATCGCTCCGCCCGATGAGCCGCTCGGCAAAGACTGGCGGGTCGCCACTTCGATGCGCCGCAAGGACGCCGAGCGCTTTGGCTACGGACTGTATGAAGCCGATGATTACGCGGAGCTGATCGATCACCCGGTCGAGACCGGGCATCTGGCGATCGGCGAGTTCGAGGTGCATGGCATCCCGCACGCGATTGCGATCCGCGGCCGCACGCGCGTCGACATGGCGCGAATCTGCCACGACCTCGCCCGCGTCTGCGAGCAGCACATCAGCCTGCTCGGCAAACCGGAGGGTCTCGATCGCTACCTGTTCCTGCTCGACGCGCCGATGAGTGGCTACGGCGGCCTGGAGCACCGCTGGTCGTCGAGCCTCGTGTGCGCTCGCGACAGTCTGCCGATCAGGCAGGACGACGAGGTCAGTGACGGCTACCGCACGTTCCTCGGGCTGGCGAGCCACGAGTACTTCCACCTGTGGAACGTCAAGCGGATGAAGCCGGCGGCCTTCACGCCCTACGACCTCAGCACCGAGTCGCACACGGGGCTGCTGTGGGTATTCGAAGGCATCACTTCCTACTACGACGACCTGGCCCTCGTGCGCTGCGGGCTGATACCGGTGGAGAGTTATCTCGAACTGGTGGGGCAGACGATCACGCGAGTGCTGCGCGGCGGCGGGCGCCTCAAGCAGACGCTCGAGGAGTCGAGCTTCGACGCCTGGACCAAGTTCTACAAGCAGGACGCCAATGCGAGTAACGCCATCGTCAGCTATTACGCGAAAGGCTCGCTGGCCGCGCTCGCGCTGGACCTCAAGATTCGTTCCGAAAGCGAGCACTCCCTCGACGACGTGATGCGCGAATGCTGGGCGCGTTTCGGCGATACTGGCGTAGGCATGCCCGAACGCGGGCTCGAGCAGGTCTGCATGGAGGTCACCGGCCTCGATCTCAGCGATTTCTTCGACGCCAGTATTCGCGGCACCGGCGAGCTGCCGCTGAAGCGGTTGCTGGCGAAGTTCGGTGTCGCTTACCACCTGCGCCGCGCAAGCACTCGCGACGACAAGGGCGGCAAGCCTTCCGGCAAGAACCCGGGGCCCTGGCTCGGCGCGACGTTGGCCGAACAGGCGGGCAAGTCGGTCTTCACGGTGGTGAGCAACGGCGGGCCTGCCGAGAAAGCGGGCATCGCGCCCGGTGACGTCGCCATTGCGCTCGATGGTGTGGCGCTCACGGCGGGCAACTGCGACCGGCGCCTCAAGACCTACCACCATGGTGACAGGCTCGAACTCGTGGTTTTCCGCGGCGACGAATTGCTGACGACCAAGGTGCGTCTCGAGCAGGCGCCCGAGACGACCTGTTACCTGCAGCTCGATGCCGAAGCCGAGGCCGAGACGCTCGGCCGCCAGGCGGCCTGGCTACAGCCGGGCGCTGCGTGACGCACGCTTCCAACCCGCGGCTGCGGCTCTTCGCCGGCGCCGCGCTCATTTCCCTGTCGCCCGTCTGGGTGAAACTCGTGAGCGTGTCGCCGACAACGAGCGGCTTCTATCGCGTGCTGATCGGCGGTGTGGCGCTGTCGCTGTACCTGCTCGTGATGCGCAAGCGGCTTGCGTTCAGCCGCCGGGTCTGGACGCTGCTCGTGCTCGCCGCGGTCTTCTTCGCCCTCGACCTCTGGTTCTGGCACCGCAGCATCATCTATATCGGCCCGGGTCTGTCGACACTGCTCGCCAATTTCCAGGTGTTCATCCTGATGCTGGTCGGCATCCTGTTCCTCGGCCAGAAACCGGCGGCGCCGCAGGTCGTGGCGATCCCGCTCGCGCTGGTCGGGCTGGGCATGATCGTCGGCTTCGACTGGCAGGGGTTGCCGGGCGACTACCGCCTCGGCGTGATACTGGGTCTGATCACCGCGATCTGCTATGCCGGCTACCTGCTGACCATGCGCTTCTCGCGCCAGGCTGCCGCCGCCGACATGCCGACTCGTGAGATAGCGGTTGTCTCACTTGTTTCCGCAGCGTTGCTCGGTATCTCAGCCCTCGCCGAGGGCCAGTCGCTTGCGCTCACCTCGATGGCGGACGTCGGGTGGCTGGCCGCCTACGGCATCCTGTCGCACTGCCTGGGTTACATCCTGATAGTCAGCAGTCTGCCGCAAGTGTCGACGACCGAGGCGGGGATTGCCTTGCTGCTGCAGCCGACGTTGAGCTTCGTCTGGGACGTGTTGTTCTTTGCTCGTCCGATGACGCCCATGGAGCTGGCCGGAGCGGCTATTGCGATCGGCGCGATCTACCTTGGCTCCCGCAAGCCTTCAAAGCAGGTCGAGGGCAGCCGGGAGTAACTCGATCTCGAAGCGCTTCAGAAGCGGCATGACCTCGCCGTCGAGATGCGATGGCACGGGTTCGGCAGCTTCTATGGTCACGCGCCGCACGCTGACGTGTGAGACTTCTTTTTCGCCGACGTGGGTGCCGGAGAGTATTTTCGGCAGCAGTCCGAGCGTGCGCAGGCGCGACACCGGGTCAGCCACCAGCAGCTCGAGGCGACCGTCGCTGTTGTCGGCCATTGGCGCGATATGGAACATGCCGCCGACCCACGCGCCGTTGCTGACGTTGACGAGCGTCGTCGGGCCGCTTCTGGTCAGCTCGTCGGCGGTGATGGTCAGCGCCGGAGTGATCACACCGTCGACGATGCATTGGAACAGTGCCAGCAGGTAGACCAGGTCGCCGATCGGCCAGCGGTATGAGCGTGCCACCTTGGTAACCTTGGCGTCGAAACCGATGCCGACGCCATTGGCGAAGTAGCGCTCGTTCATGCGGCCGACGTCGATGCGCCGCCAGGCTGAATCGGCGACGATACGGTCGCCCAGCAGCCGGGTTGCGTGCTCCCAGTCGAGCGGGATGTTGCAGGCCTTGGCGAAGTCGTTGCCCGTCCCGGTGGGGATGACGCCGAGCTTTGCCGTGCCCGCCGCAGCCATAATCCCGTTGACGGCTTCGTGAATACTGCCGTCGCCGCCCGCGACGATCACACGGCTGGCGCCGCGATCGACGGCAGCTTTGACCTGTCGTTCGAGGTCGCCGACAGCGTCGCTGAGGTGCGTCTGTATCGTGACGCCGGCCTCGTCGAGTAGCTCTTCGATACGGACGAGGCGCTTGCCGGCGCGACCGCGGCCGGCCGTAGGGTTGACGTACAGCTGTACTGGAGCGTCTGTCATTGATAACCAAGTTTGCAGCTTGGCCGATGCTACAATGCCGGCCTCTGCCCGCGCAAAAACGGACCCGCTTAATGCTCGAACTCGGTGTGAAGTTCCTCATCAGCTACTTTATTGGCTCGCTGATGGGTGCGTTGATCGTGGGCAGGCTGCGCGGGGGAGTCGACATTCGCGAAATGGGCAGCGGCAACGCGGGCGGCACCAACGCGCTGCGCACCCAGGGAATGCTATTTGCTATCGGCGTCGTCATCATCGACATCGGCAAAGGCTACATCGGCGCCGGGATCGTGCCGGGTCTGGAAATTCCGTTCGCTCCCGCCGATCCCGCCATTTCCCGCGAATGGCTCACCCTGAGCTGCGCGGCGGCTGCCGTATTTGGTCATGTCTGGCCTGTTTACCATCGGTTCCAGGGCGGCAAGGGGGCGGCCACTCTTGTCGGCACGTTCATCGTGCTCGGCCCAGGACTGATTCTGCCCATCGTCCTGGTCTGGGCCTGGGTGCTGGTCCTGTCGGGTTACGTTGGTCTGTCAACCATGGCGGCTGCGACGGCTGTTCCGATATGGCTCGCTGTGACGCGCCTCCCGGAGGACCAGCCGCTGTTCATTTACAGCGCCATCATGGCGGCCTACGTAATTCGCTGGCACCGCGCCAATATCCAGCGGATGCGGGAGGGCACCGAGCACCGCAATACGCGGCTGATGATCTTCAGCAGCAAGCGCCAGCAGTAAGATGAGCAGGCTCGATGTCGCCGGCATCCAGGAGCCGCTGACAGAGGTCACCAGGACCGGGTTGGAAAAAATCGAGGTCTTCTCGAGCATTGCGTCGACCAATACCCACCTGATGACGCAACCGGCCCCTCCGGTAGGGCGCGTTCGAGTCGCCGTCGCCGATCACCAGACCTCGGGCAGAGGCCGCCACGATCGCCGCTGGATTTCCGCACCCGGAGCGGGGCTGTGCATGTCCCTCGCTTACACGTTCAACCGCGGCGCCGCCGGGATCGAGGGGCTGACGCTCGCCATGGGCGTCGGGACGGTCCACGCGCTGCAGCAACTCGGAATTGGCGGAATCAGCCTGAAGTGGCCGAACGATATTGTGGCGCTCGAAGGCAAGCTGGGTGGAATCCTCACCGAGGTCCAGGCAGGCAGGTCCGATAACGTGACCGTCGTGACCGGCATCGGCGTGAACGTCAGTATCGGGGAGCGGCCAGGCTTCGCAGCGGAGTCGGACTGGGCGCACCGGGCCGTCGACCTGGCGAGCTGCGTCGACAATCCTCCGGCGCGGGAGCTGCTGGCCGGTACGTTGGTTGATCACCTGTACCTGGCTTTCCGGCGCTTCGACCAGTACGGCCTCGCCGGTTTCATGGACGATTGGCGCAGGCACGACTGGCTGCTTGGCCGTGAGATTACGGTCGACATGCCCGATCGCCAGGTCACGGGCATTGCCGCCGGCGTCGACGACAGCGGCGTGCTGCTCGTTGACACCAGTGACGGGCAGATTCCCGTCCTGTCAGGTTCTATCGTCATGGCGGGCGCCACGGGGGCACCGTCGTGAAGGCGCTGCTGATGGATGTCGGCAACTCCCGCATCAAGTGGGGCGTACTCGACAGTGGCAACATTCGTCGCACCGGCCACATCTCGATGGGGCGCATCGGCGAGCTGGGTCTCGCGGCATTGACGGCGCGGCTGCCACGTCGCGTCGACACGGTGCTGGTCAGCAATGTTGCCGGCACGAGTTTTGCGACGCGCTTGTCGGGCGTCGTCGGTATGCACTGTGACGTCGATGTGCACTTCGCGCGCAGCGAGCGTGAGGCGTGTGGCGTGGTCAACAGTTACCGACAGCCGCGCCTGCTCGGGGTCGACCGCTGGGTCGCAATGATCGGGGCAAGGGCCGAATTCACCTCGCCCTGCCTCGTTGTCGATGCCGGTACGGCGGTCACGATCGACGCGCTCGATGCTGAAGGTCTCCACCTCGGCGGCCAGATCATCCCCGGCGTGCAGCTGATGGCGGCCAGCCTCGCCAGCGACACCAGCGACATACCAGCGGTGCAGCGCAAGGCCGCCGGGGCAGCCGGGACCATGGAGATGTTCGCCAACACGACGTCCGCGGCCGTCGGGCAGGGCGCGCTCAACGCAGTGACCGGTGCGATCGAACGCGCGCTGCGGGTTCTGCGCGAGCAATGCGGTGATCCGGCGGTCGTCTTGACCGGTGGTGATGCCTCGCGCATTCTTAAGTCGCTCGACGAAGCGGCCCAGCACCGACCGCATCTCGTGCTGCAAGGCCTCGCGCGAATACTGGAAGACACTGAATGAGAAACCTGCTGCTCCTGTTGCTGCTCGCGAACATCCTCTACTTCGTGTGGGGAATGTGGGCCAATAAGGGCGGCGAGCCGGGCGTTGCCATCGTGACCGAATCCGAGCTCGGCCCACCGCTGGCCGCAACCGCGAATCGTGATGCCGAGGCGGCGGCCAGCGTCGGCGCGGTCCTTGGCTCGGGCGAACCGTCCGATCTGGAGGCGCTCGTCGGGCGCTCCTGCGTGACCGTCGGACCGTTTCGCGCGAGCGAGGATGCCGAGCGGGCGAGCATGGAGTACACGGGAGAGGGCATGCGCACGGCGCAGCGTTCCGGCGAAGGCCAGGTTTTTATCGGCCATTCCGTGCAGGTCGTCAACGTCGCAACCCGCGCCGAAGGTCGCGAGATGCTGAGCAAGCTCCATGACGGCGGGCTGGGAGACGCCTTCCTGGTCGGCAACGAGGAAATCGGCCTCGCGATATCGCTGGGCATCTTCGGCAACCAGTCGAACGCCGAGAAAGTGGAGTTGCAGGCCAGGTCTATCGGCTTCGAGGTGACGGTCTCTCCCATGACCCGCGATGCGACGGTGTTCTTTGTCGATATCGCTTTGCCGCCCGGCAAAGGGGCGGGTTCGATCGTCGACAAGCACGGCGAAGACAGGGTACTCTTGCGCGAAGCGGCGACCTGCCCGCAGCCCCAGTAGCCGGCATAGCTCAGTTGGTAGAGCAACTGATTTGTAATCAGTAGGTCCCGGGTTCGACTCCTGGTGCCGGCACCACTTTCATAACTAATTCTTCTTCCCAGGGCGGTTCTCATTGATGAACTCGCCCAGCATTTCAAACTCTTCGGTCCGGTTGCTGCCCTTGCGCCATACCAGGCCGATCTTGCGGACACTCTTCTCGCCGAGCGGGTAGAGCCGCACCTGGGTGTTGCGCAGCAGCGCCGAACCCGCGGCCATCTCGGGCAGGAACGTGATGCCCAGATCGGCATCAACCATCTCGATGAGCGTAAGGATGCTGCTGGCCGCGAACGGCTGCACTTTCTGCGTGTTGCGGATCTTGCAGGCAGCCAGCGCGTGGTCGCGCAGGCAGTGCCCGTCCTCAAGTAGCAGGATGCTGTCTGCCGCCAGGCGGTCGAAACGGTAGCGCTCCGGGTCCACGCGCTGCGTTCCCTTGCGGCAGGCCAGGCAGAACTGGTCCTCGAACAGCTCGAGTGTCTCCACGCCGCGCATGTCCCAGGGCAGCGCCAGCAAGACGACGTCGAGCTCACCGTCCATCAGACGCTCGACGGCTCGCGACGTCTGGTCCTCGATCAGGTACAGGTTGAGGTCCTTGTAGGTCCTGCGGAGCTTCGGCAGGACCGGGGGGAGCAGGAATGGCGCAATCGTTGGAATAACGCCGAGGCGCAGGTCGCCGGTTAGCGGCTGGCGGTTCTCGGCAGCAAGGTCCGCGAGCTGCTCCATGTCGCGCAGGACGAGCCGCGCCTGGGTAGCAACCTCCTGGCCTGTCGCCGTGATCGTGACCTGGCGCTTGGTACGGTCCACCAGCTGGGTTTGCAACGTGTTCTCAAGCTCTTTGATCGCATTGCTGAAGGCCGACTGCGAAACATGGGAGGCGTCCGCCGCGCGGCCGAAATGGCCGACGTCGGCGAGCGCGACGAAGTACTGGAGCTGCTTGGTGCTGGGTAATCTCATAGATCTAAAAAATCGAATAGTAAGTTCGAATTAAACCATTTTATTTGTAGGTTTGCAATGTCTACGATTGCGTCATCACTACGGAGACACACCATGGAACTCAACATCGGAATCGACAAGCAGGATCGCCAGGACATCGCGTCGGGCCTGTCGAAGCTGCTGGCGGACAGCTACTCGCTGTACCTCAAGACTCACAACTACCACTGGAACGTAACCGGTCCGCAGTTCAACACCCTGCACACGATGTTCGAGGGGCAGTACACCGAGCTCGCGATTGCTGTTGACGAGATCGCGGAGCGTATCCGCGCCCTTGGCATCAAGGCGCCCGGTTCCTACTCGGCCTATGCGGGTCTGACCTCGATCGACGAGGGTAACGGCGAAGAAAGCGCCGAGGAGATGATCCGCCAGCTGGTTATCGGCCAGGAGACCGTCGCGCGCACCGCGCGCGAGGCATTCCCGGCAGCCGAGAAGGCCGGCGACGAGCCTACGGCCGACCTGCTGACGCAACGTATGCAACTGCACGAAAAGAACGCCTGGATGCTGCGCAGCATGCTGGCATGACCGAATCAACGCTAAAGGAGAAAACCATGTTCAAATCCATCGAGGGACAGCGCGTCCCGCAAGCCACGTTCAAGACCCGCCGCGATCACGAGTGGGTAGATCTGTCGACCGACGACGTGTTCGCCGGCAAGACCGTCATCGTGTTTTCGCTGCCGGGCGCGTTCACGCCGACCTGCTCTTCGTCGCACGTGCCCCGTTACAACCAGCTGCAGCCGTACTTCCAGGCGAACGGCGTGGACGAGATCATTTGCATGTCCGTCAACGACGCTTTCGTCATGGACGAGTGGGCGCGCAGCCAGAACGCTGATCGCGTGACCTTCCTGCCCGATGGCAACGGCGAGTTCACCGATGGCATGGGCCTGCTGGTCGGCAAGGAAGACCTCGGCTTCGGCAAGCGCTCGTGGCGCTACTCGATGCTGGTACGTGACGGCATCGTTGAGAAGATGTTCATCGAGCCCGAGCAGCCCGGCGACCCGTTCGAGGTTTCCGACGCGGACACGATGCTGTCGTACATCGATCCCGAGGCGCAGCGGCCGCGTGACGTTACGGTCTTTTCGCGTCCCGGTTGCCCGTTCTGCGTGCGTGCCAAGGGCATGCTGCGCGACGCCGGTTTCGAGTTCGAAGAGCTCGTGCTGAACCGCGACTACACCGACCGCACGCTGCGTGCCGTCGCCGATGCAACCACCTATCCGCAGGTGTTCATCGACGGCAAGCTGATTGGCGGTTCGGACGACCTCGAGGCATGGCTTGCTGCTGCGGAGCAGAAAGCCGCCTGATCGCGTTCCCCCCCAAGCCGCGACCGGCCGGCCGTGCATTGCGCCGGCCGGTCGCAGCTTTCATACTAATCGGACCGTTACCTCCACCCGCGGACCGATACGCTCATGAATCTCTCCGATGCGGCCCTTCTGAAGACGCAGGCCTATGTCAATGGCCAGTGGGCTGACGCCGACAGCGGCGCCACATTGCCCGTCACCAATCCTGCTACCGGCGAGACGATCGCCGACATCGCGAAATGCGGTACCGCGGAAACCCGCCGCGCCATCGAGGCCGCGGAGCAGGCCCAGGTCGAATGGCGTGCACGGTCGGCGAAAGACCGCGCAGCCATACTGCGCAAGTGGTTCACACTGATGATGGAGCACCAGGAGGACCTGGCGCAGATTCTGACGGCCGAGCAGGGCAAGCCGCTTGCCGAGGCGCGGGGCGAGATCGCGTATGGCGCTTCCTATATCGAATGGTTTGCCGAGGAGGCGAAGCGCATCTACGGCGATACGATTCCGCAGCCTTCCAACGACAAGCGCATCGTCGTCATCAAGCAGCCCGTCGGCGTAGTTGCGTGCATTACTCCCTGGAATTTCCCGAACGCGATGCTCACCCGCAAGATCGCGCCGGCGCTTGCGGCTGGCTGCACCGTGGTTTGCAAGCCCGCTAACGAGACGCCGCTGTCCGCGTTTGCGTTCGTCGAGTTGGCCGAACGCGCCGGGGTGCCTGCTGGCGTCATCAACATCGTCGCCGGCGTCACGCGAGAGGTCGGCGCCGAGCTGACCAGCAACCCGGTCGTCCGCAAGCTGACCTTCACTGGCTCGACCGAGGTCGGCAAGCTGCTGATGGAGCAGTGCGCGGGCACGGTCAAGAAGGTGAGCATGGAGCTGGGCGGCAACGCGCCCTTCATCGTCTTCGACGATGCCGACCTCGACGCCGCGGTCGAAGGCGCGATGATGAGCAAGTTCCGCAACACCGGCCAGACCTGCGT
>JASJCH010000011.1 GCA_030066075.1 Woeseiaceae bacterium | reverse complement strand
ACGATCGTGTTCCCGATGCCGCTCGAGTTCGTCGAGCCCATCATGCACCTCGCAAGGTCTAAGGGATCGTCACAGTAAATTGCGCGCCGCCGAGGTCGGCCCTGCCGATCTCGAGCGTGCCGCCGTAAGATTCGGCGAGTTCTTTCACGACGGCCAGGCCAATACCGTGGCCTGGCGTGTTCTCGTCGAGGCGCGTGCCCCTCTGCAGCAAGGACTCCGCCGCATCATCCGGGATTCCCGGGCCGTCGTCGGCGACGACCATCCGGGTCTCGCCGCCGGGCGCGCCGGTCACCGAAATTCGCACCGTGCTTTGGCACCATTTGCAGGCGTTGTCGAGCAGGTTGCCGGCTATCTCGAGAAAATCGCCCGCGTCACCGCGAAACGTCAGACCCGCCCCCACCTCCGTTTCGATAACGGGCGACTTGTCGTGGTACACCTTTGCCAGTCCCGCAACCAGCCGCTCGATCTCCGGCTCGATCGCGACCCTTGCAAGCACCAGGTTCTGCGCCTGGGACGCCGAGGGCTTGCGCAGCTGGTAGCGCACGATCTCGTCCATGCGCTCGATCTGCTCGTTCAGCCTGGCGGCCTCGCCCGAGTCCTTGTCCTCGTTCAGCAGGGCGCGCATCGCCGCGAGCGGGGTCTTCAGACTGTGCGCCAGGTTGTCCAGTGTCTTGCGGTAGCGATCCGAGCGGGCGCGCTCGCTGTCGATCAGCAGGTTCATGTTGCGCGCGACGCCGGTCAGTTCGGTCGGGAACTGCCCGGACAGCTCAGCGCGCTGTCCCTGCTCGATCTCGCCGATCTCGTTCTCGATCTGACGTAGCGGGCGCAACAGGTGCCGCAGCAGTCCGGCGATCGATAGCAGCATGATGGCGGCCACCGCCGCGAACCAGCCGAAAAGCTGGCGCCGGAATCCCGCCACCTGCGCGTTGAAGGACTCGAGGCTCTCGGCCACCTTGAAGACGAAGGGTCGATAATTGCCGTCCGGCAGTTCCCACTGCACGGCCAGGCTGAGCGTCAGCACCGGCGTCCCATCCGCCAGCGACTCCAGCAGGAACTGGCGCACGCCGCTCGCCGGGACCGTCCCGGCGGGAATATCCGTCCCGAGCGCGGACCGTGACCGCCATACGGGTTCGCCGTCCGCATCCCGAAGCTCCGCATAGAGCCCTGAACCGATCGTGCCGAAACGCGGTTCCTGCAGATCCGGCGGCAGCTCCAGGCCGCCGGTCTCGGTTGCTTCCGCCGCGGCGAGGATCGCCATCAGGTGGCCGTCGAGGATATCCTGCTGCGCCTGTTCGCCCGCGGTGCGGAATGCCGTGTCGAGCACGACAATCGTGACGCCGAAAAAGAACACCAGCAGCACACTGACCGAAATCAGCAGGCGCGCGCTGAGGGAAGACATCACTCTGAAGGGCCGCGTTCCAGCGCGAACCGATAACCCCTGCCGCGCAGGGTCTCGATGGGATTGATCGTGTTGTCGGGATCCATCTTCTTGCGCAGCCGGCCGATGAATACCTCGATGACGTTGCTGTCGCGCTCGAAGTCCTGGTCGTAAAGGCGCTCGGTAAGCTCGGTCTTCGACACGACCTGTCCGGCGCGCACCATCAGGTATTCGATAATCTTGTACTCGAAGCTCGTCAGCTCGATGCCGGCCTCGTTGACCGTGAGCTCCTGGCGCGACATGTCGAGCGTTACCGGGCCTGCCTTCATGATCGATGAGGCCCAGCCGCCGCTGCGCCGCAGCAACGCGTTGACGCGCGCCGTCACTTCTTCGACATGGAACGGTTTGACAACGTAATCATCGGCGCCGGCCTCGAGACCAGCCACCTTGTCTTCCCAGCGGTCACGTGCCGTCAGGATCAGGATCGGGTAGGTCCTGCCCTGCTCGCGCAGCTCACGGATGATGTCGAGACCCGAGACTTCGGGCAGACCCAGGTCGATGATCGCGAGGTCGATGGGGTACTCGAGCGCGAAATACAGGCCCTCCTTGCCGTCGCCAGCCTGCTCCACGGCGAACCCGCCATCTTCAAGCTTGGCGGCCAGGGACTGCCGCAACGTCTCGTCGTCTTCAATAACCAGCAAGCGCATGACCATCAGCCTCCGCGTTTGCGTCCGGGAACCTTGTGCGTCTTGACCTTGCCGTCGTCCGTCAGCACCTTGATGTGGTGGACCTCGCGCCCGCCTTCCACGCGGGTTTCGGCGCTCAGGATGCGTCCACCGGTCTGGCGGCGCACCTGCTCGACGGCCTCGGACAACGTCTTGCCATTATTCTGCGCAACCATGATGGGCCGCGCGTCGTGATCGTCCGCGCCGGCACTGAGAGGACCCAGCGCCAGCGCGGCGAAAAGGAGAATAACGGACAGTCGTCGCATCGGGTTCATCCGGTATCTGTATCACCCGGCGGGTCGGATGTCGACACGCACCTTGATCTTTCTGCCCGGGTCGTAAGGCATACGCGTCGAGTAGGTCTGTCCGTGGTAGCGATAGACGACGTCGTAGCCGTCAATCCGCTGTTCGCGGCGATGCTCGTAGCGCGTCGCGCAGCGCTCGACCGGCCGTGCGACGTCAACACTGCGCACCGGGCCATGGCCGATTGCGGCGCCGATCACGCTGCCCGCAACCGTCGCGGCATCCTTCCCGCGGCCGCTGCCGAACTGGTGACCGATAACGCCGCCGATGACAGCGCCGGCCAGCGCGCGTCCGCCCGCGCCGCGACGACGTTCATAGGTGCTGTAGTACTCCGTCTCCTGCCAGCACTCGCGCACCGGCGTCTTCACCGTGACAGTGCGAAACACGGGCTGAGAGCTCAGCACCTTTGCGTAATCGTAAGTAACCGCATTGGCGGTTCCGGAAATGGCCAGCAGCGTCGCTGCGAGGGCCAGTCCTGCTGTGGTTTTCCTGGTAAACATCGTAGTCTCCTTCTCCCAATCGACTGGCTTCTTGCCAGCCTGGGGAAAAGACTAGACGGGTGGCAATGAACCACCGCTGAATACGGCGTGAACCCCGGCTGAACTAGCCGACGCGCTTCTTGGCGGCCCGCCACTCCTGGTCCAGGGTTTCCAGCGTCTGCTGGTCAAAGGCCTTGTTCTGGGCGGCAACGGACCGCTCCATGTCCCGAAAACGCCGTTCGAACTTGAAGTTCGCGGCCGTCAGCACCTTTTCCGGGTCCACGTCGAGGTGCCTGGCGAGATTGACGACCGCGAACAGCAGGTCGCCGAATTCCTCCTCGATAGCCTCCTGGCTACGCGTGCCAACGGCCCCCTCGAGCTCTTCCAACTCCTCGCGGATCTTGTCGCGGACCCCACGCCGATCGGGCCAGTCGAAGCCCACGAGACTCGCTCGCTTGCCCAGTTTCTGCGCCCTTTTCAGGGCGGGTAGCGCCCTCGCAATGCCCGCAAGCGCGCTGTCGTCCGCCTTTGCCGCCCGCTCTTCGGCCTTGATTCGCTCCCAGCTGCCTGCCTGCGCCCCGGCCGCCCGCTCCTCGTCGGTCCCGAAGACGTGCGGATGCCGGCGCAACATCTTGTCCGAAATGGTCCCGGCGACATCGTCGAAATCGAAAAAACCGGCCTCTTTGGCCATCTGCGCGTGAAAGACCACCTGCAACAGCAAATCGCCGAGTTCGTCGCGCAGCGCTTCGAAGTCCTCGCGGGCGATGGCGTCGGCCACCTCGTACGCCTCTTCAACCGTGTACGGGGCGATACTGCCGAAGTCCTGCTCGAGGTCCCACGGGCAGCCGTTGTCCGGGTCACGGAGACTTGCCATAACTTCAAGTAATTTATTGATACTACTCATAACTTATTATTTATTAATTATATTTATGAATCTCATCAGCATCTGTGCGGTCGCCCCCCAGATGCGCTGGCCGTCGAAATGAAACTCAACCATCGAGAATGACAGGCCCTGCCACTCGCGCTGAACCAGGCGCTGGTTAGCCGGGTCGAGCAGGAACGACAGCGGCACCTCGAACGTGTACTCCACCTCGGTCCGGTCAATCTCGAGATCGACCAGCCCGTCGAGCAGCCCGACAACGGGCGTGACCGCGTAGCCGGTTACGGTCGGCATCGTCTCGAGATAGCCGATGATGGCGACGTGCTCCTCAGCGATACCGACCTCCTCCCGGGTCTCGCGCAAGGCCGTGACCTCGATATCGGCATCGGTCTCTTCCATGCGGCCGCCCGGAAAACTGACCTGGCCGGCGTGATGCTTGAGATCGGCCGAGCGCTTGGTTAATAGCACGGTCAGCCCGGTGTCATGGCGTCGGACAGGGATCAGCACACCGGCGGGCTTCAGCGTCGCCGCGATCTTCTCGAGCATGCCGGCGGGCCATTTGTAGGTCCCCGACGGCACGACGACATCGAGCGGATCGAGCGGCTTGCGGGTCCCGGCCAGCCGCTCGCGGAGGTGTTCTGCGCTGATCGTCACCTAGTTCTGGATGCCGCCCTCGGTCAGGGCCGCAGGGTCGAGCAACCGATCGAGCTCTTCATCCGTCAGATCGGTGAGCTCGCGCGCGACGTCCTTGAGCGGCCGCCCCTCGGCGTAGGCCTGCTTGGCGATCTTCGCGCCGAGCTCGTAGCCAATGACGGGGTTGAGCGCCGTCACCAGGATCGGGTTACGGCCTACCGCCGCTTTGATCGAATCCTCGTTGACAGTGAACCCGGCGATTGCCTTGTCGGCGAGCACCGTGCAGCCGTTGGCGAGCAGCTCGATGCTTTGCAGCAGGTTGTAAGAAACGACCGGCAGCATGACGTTGAGCTGGAAGTTGCCGGACTGGCCGCCCATCGTGACGGTGACGTCATTGCCGATTACCTGCGCCGCCACCATCGCGACAGCTTCCGGGATCACCGGGTTGACCTTACCAGGCATGATCGACGAACCGGGCTGCAGCGCCGGCAGCGCGATCTCGCCGATACCAGCGAGCGGTCCCGAGTTCATCCAGCGCAGGTCGTTCGCAATCTTCGTCAGGCTGACGGCCAGCACGCGCAGCTGGCCGGACGTTTCGACGGCGGCATCCTGGCTGCTGAGCCCCTCGAACTTGTCCCCGGCGGACGTGAACGGGATGCCGGTCTGCTCCGCAAGCAGCACGGCGACTTTCTCGCCAAAACGCGGATGGGCGTTGATGCCGGTGCCGACCGCCGTGCCGCCCATGGCCAGGGCTGACAGGCGCTTCAGCGTGTCATTGAGGCGCTCTTCCGCATGGTCGATCTGTGAACGCCAGCCGCCGAGTTCCTGCGCGAGCGTCACGGGCATGGCGTCCATCAGGTGGGTACGTCCCGTCTTGACGATGTGACCAACCTCGTCCGCTTTTTTCTCGAGGGTTGCCGACAGGTGCCGGATCGCGGGCAGCAGGTGCTCGTGGATTGCGATCGCCGCGCTGACATGAACGCAGGTCGGAATCGCATCATTGCTGCTCTGGCTCATGTTGACGTGGTCGTTGGGGTGCACTTCGGCGCCGAGATCCTCGGACGCAATGTGGCCTATGACCTCGTTGGCGTTCATGTTCGAACTCGTGCCGGACCCCGTCTGGAACACGTCAATCGGGAAATGGGCGTCGTGATTGCCGGTTGCGACCTCCAGCGACGCTTTCTGGACGGCCATCGCCACGTCGTTCTTGAGCAAGCCGAGTTCCGCGTTGGCGCCCGCACAAGCCCACTTGACAAGTCCCAGGGCCGAGATGAACTGGCGCGGCATCGGCAGGCCGCTAATCGGGAAATTCTCGACGGCCCTCTGCGTTGTCGCACCCCAATAGGCGTCGGCCGGAACCTGGAGTTCGCCCATGCTGTCGTGCTCGGTACGGAATTTCTTGCTGGTCATCGTTCGGGTACTCCGTGCTATATCCTGCGCTTTCTGTGGCGTGTATCATTCGCGCTGTCGCGCGCAAGTCTACACTGGTTTTTACGACATGAAAGTCTCGACGCTGAGAGCCCTTTCACCCGCCGATGGCCGCTACGCTGACAAGGTCAACTCACTGCGAGACATCTTCAGCGAGTACGGCCTGATTCGTTTCCGCGTGCTCGCCGAAGTCCGCTGGCTGCAATGCCTCGCCGACGAACCCGCGGTGCCCGAACTCGAGCCGTTGTCGTCTGTCATGAAAGACGTCCTCAACAAGCTCGTGGACGACTTCTCGCTCGATGACGCGGAGCGAGTGAAGGCCATCGAAGCGACAACCAATCATGACGTCAAGGCGGTCGAATATTTCATTCGTGAACGTCTGGGAAATGGGCCCGAAACCGGCCCTCTCAAGGACTTCCTGCACTTCGGCTGCACGTCCGAGGACATCAACAACATCGCCTATGCGCTGATGCTGCGGGCTGCGCGCAGCGAGGTCCTGGCGCCGCAGATGCGCGAGGTCCGCAACGCGCTGCAGTCCATGGCCCGCGACCACGCGAACCTGGCCATGCTGTCGCGCACTCACGGCCAGACGGCGAGCCCGACCACGCTCGGTAAGGAACTCGCCAACGTCGTCGCGAGACTCGAGCGCGCCCAGCAGCAGTTTCGCGCCATCCGCATTCGCGGCAAGTTCAACGGCGCGGTCGGCAACTTCAACGCCCATGCCGTCACCTACCCCGATGCTGACTGGCCGGCGATCAGCGCCCGCTTCGTCGAGTCGCTGGGGCTCGACGTCAACCCGTACACCACCCAGATCGAACCGCACGACTGGACGGCGGAATACGCGCACGCGCTCGTTCGTTACAACGTGATCCTGATCGACCTGTGCCGCGACACCTGGGGCTATGTATCGCTCGGCTACTTCCGGCAAAAGGTGGCGAAAGATGAAGTCGGTTCGTCGACGATGCCGCACAAGGTCAACCCGATCGACTTCGAGAACGCCGAGGGCAATCTCGGCGTGGCCAACGCGCTGCTGTCACATTTCGCCGAGAAGCTCCCTGTCTCGCGCTGGCAGCGCGACCTCACCGACTCGACCGTGCAGCGTAACCTGGGCGTTGCGATCGCTTATCTCGTGATCGCGTTGCAGTCGCTGCGCAAGGGCCTCGGCAAACTGCAGGTCGACGCAGAGATCATCGGAGCCGACGTTGCCGGCGCCTGGGAGGTGCTCGCGGAGGCGGTGCAATCGGTCATGCGTCGTTACGGGATCCCGGAGCCCTACGAGAAGCTCAAGGCGCTGACGCGCGGCCAGGCCGTCACCCGGGAGCTGCTGCAGGAGTTCATCGGCACGCTGGACATCCCGGATGACGAAAAACAGCGCCTGCTGAGCCTCACGCCCGATACCTATACGGGCCTGGCGGCCGATCTGGCGAACCGGATCGGCGCCGACGACGGCAAGTAGCCACCCGGATGCGCTGCGGCGACCATATGTGAAATTTTCACACCCCTGCCGGCCTGCTCGTAATCAGCCTGAAACGCCCGCCCTGCTTGGGATCGAAACTTTTCACAATCGATGCGCCAGCCTCGAAAACGTGACGCAGTTGGCACTGCGTTGTCACGGCGGTGGGTAATATGATGCACATGGAACAGGCACGCGAAAAAGGGCGCCGCTGGGTAATTTCCACCCGCGAGGAAATGCGCCAGGCCGTTATCGAGGTGGTCCGCGAGGCGAAACGCAAGGTATCCATATTCACGCACGACCTCGAACCGGGCATTTACGACGACCCGGAATTTCTCGAGATCATCAAGCGCCTGATCCTGTCGCAAACCTATTCACGCATTCGTGTGCTGATCGCCGACCCGACGCGCGCCGTCAAGACCGGCAACAATTTCGTGCACCTCGGCCGCCGCCTGAACACGTATATCGAGTTTCGGCATGTTCGCGAGGACCTGCGCACCCACGCCGAGTCGTTCTGCATCGCCGACGAGACCGCTCTCGTGTACCGCCTGCAGGCCGAACGCTGGGAAGGCATCGCGGACACTTATGAGCCCGCTGTCGCCAAGCTCTACGGCAAGATGTTCGATGAAATCTGGCAGGCGAGCGAAGTCGAAACGGAATTTCGTCAACTCGGAATATAAGAACACCCTGAATGTACCCAACGGACCTGACGGTCTCGGCCGTCATTGAAGACAATGGACGTTACCTGCTCATCGAGGAGTACTCGATGGGCGATGTCGTGATCAACCAGCCCGGCGGCCATATCGAGGCCGGCGAATCGCCCGAGGAAGCCATCATCCGCGAAGTCCGCGAGGAAACGGGTTGCGATGTGTCCTGCGGCGAATTGATCGGCGTCTACCTCTGGATTCACCCGCAGACGCGACAGCAATTCCTGCGGCTGGTCTTCGTAGCGGAGTTCCTCGGCTGCGATGAGAGTCGGGACCTCGACCACAACATCGTGCGCAGGCGCTGGATGGCCCGCGAGGACGTCGAGGGCCGTCGCAACGACTTGCGGACCCCGGTCGTGCTGCGTTGCATTCGCGACTACGAAGCCGGCAAGCGCCAGTCGGATGCTTTGCTCACCGGCATGTTGCCGCTGCAAAGCAACGTCGACGCCGTGCTCGCCAACGCCGACCTGGTCTGAATGCTAGAATTCGCCGGCTATGACGCCGGATCCCAACAATCGTAGAGTCATCCTGGGCCTCTCGGGAGGCGTGGACTCGGCTGTCGCGGCCCTGTTGCTCAGGGACGCCGGCGCCGAGGTACACGCCCTGCACATGACCAACTGGGAAGACGAGGACGGCTACTGCTCGGCCGCTGACGACCTGCAGGACGCGCGCAGGATCTGCGAGCAACTCGATATCCCGCTGCACCACGTGAACTTCGCAAAGCAATATCGCGACCGCGTGTTCCAGTATTTCCTCGACGAGTACGCGGCCGGCCGAACGCCGAATCCCGACGTGCTGTGCAACCGGGAAATCAAGTTCGGGGTTTTCCGCGAGCACGCGAAGCGCCTCGGCGGGGAGTTGCTGGCGACCGGCCACTACGCGCGCACGGCGCTCATCGACGGCACGACTCATCTTCTCAAGGGCGCCGACCTGAACAAGGACCAGAGCTACTTCCTGCACGCTGTCAGCGAGGAAGCGCTCGGCGAGACCGTGTTTCCGCTCGGTGATCTCACCAAGGACGAAGTGCGTCGCATTGCCAGGGACCACGGGCTTGCCGTGCACGACAAGCGCGACAGCACCGGAATCTGCTTCATCGGCGAGCGGCCGTTTCGCCAATTCCTCAGCACCTACCTGCCCGCCAACCCGGGCCCGATCCGCACCCCTGACGGCGCCGAGGTCGGGCAGCACCATGGGTTGATGTACTACACGCTGGGGCAGCGCCAGGGGCTCGGTATCGGCGGCCGCGCCGATGCCGGCGACGCGCCGTGGTACGTCGTCGACAAGGACGCCGCGGAGAATGCGCTGATCGTCGCCCAGGGGGACACGGACCTGCTGTTGAGCGACGGTCTGACCGCGCTCGAGGCCAGCTGGATCAACGGGCCACCCGACGGCCTGGGCGACGGCCTGAGGTGCGTGGCCAAGGTCCGTTACCGGCAGCCCGACCAGGGTTGCGAAGTCTCGCCGCTGCCCGGCGGGTCCCTGGCAGTGAGCTTCGACCAACCGCAGCGTGCCGTGGCCCCAGGCCAGTACGTGGTGTTCTACCTCGGCGACCGCTGCCTTGGCGGGGCGGTGATCGACCAAATCCACAGGATCAGCGACGCTGGTTCGGCTATAATGCGCGCGCCCGGCGACCTGGCCGGCCACGGTTGATACTCACAATCCCGGAGAAGACACGATGAAGGACAGCTTCGGCGCGCGTTCGACGCTTGCCGTCGGCGACGACAGCTTCGAAATCTACCGACTTGACGCCGTGACCGAAGGTCACGCCGCGCAACTCCCCTATTCCCTGAAGATCCTGCTCGAAAACCTGCTGCGCCACGAGGACGGCCGGGACGTCACCCGCGACGACATCCTGGCGCTGGCCAACTGGGACCCGAAGGCGGATCCGAGCACCGAAATCTCGTTCACGCCGAGCCGCGTCATCCTGCAGGATTTCACGGGCGTGCCTGCTGTAGTCGACCTGGCCGCGATGCGCGATGCGGTCGTCAAGCTGGGGGGTTCCGCGGAGAAGATCAATCCACTGTCCCCTGCCGAACTCGTCATTGACCACTCGGTGCAGATCGATCATTACGGCGCCGCCAATGCGCTCGACCTGAATAACAAGATCGAGTTCATGCGTAACAAGGAGCGCTACTCGTTCCTCAAGTGGGGCCAGTCGGCGTTCGAGAACTTCCGCGTAGTACCGCCAAATACGGGCATCGTGCACCAAGTTAATCTGGAGTACTTGTCACGGGTTATCTTCGATGTAAAAAAGGAAGGCGGTAGAAAGGCCTATCCCGACACGGTGGTGGGGACTGACTCCCACACCACGATGATCAATGGTCTCGGTGTACTCGGCTGGGGAGTAGGCGGCATCGAGGCGGAAGCCGCAATGCTCGGCCAGCCCATCACGATGCTGATCCCGCACGTTATCGGCTTCAAGCTGACGGGCGCGCTCAAGGAAGGCGCCACGGCGACCGACCTCGTGCTGACGGTCACTGAGATGCTGCGCGAGAAAGGCGTAGTCGGCAAATTCGTCGAGTTCTACGGCGACGGCCTCGCGCAGTTGCCACTCGCGGACCGCGCCACGCTCGGCAACATGTCGCCCGAGTTCGGATCGACCTGCGCGATCTTCCCGATTGACGGCGAGACGCTGCGCTATCTCGAACTGTCCGGGCGCGACGCCGACCACATCCGGATGATCGAGGCCTACGCAAAGGAACAGGGCCTGTGGCGTCATGACGGCCAGCCCGATGCGCTGTACACCGATACGCTCGAGCTGGACATGAGCACGGTCGAACCGAGTATCGCCGGACCCAAGCGGCCACAGGATCGCATTGCACTCAACGTCGCCGACACAACGTACGAGAAGCACCTCGAAACCGCCGTCGCCAACCGCGACGCCGGCGGTTCGGCCACGGCGTCGATCAATGGCGAGGACGTCGAGATTCGCGATGGCGCCGTGCTGATCGCCGCCATCACCAGTTGCACCAATACGTCCAACCCGGCCGTCATGGTCGGCGCGGCCCTGCTCGCGCGCAACGCGGCCGAGAAAGGCCTCAAGGTCAAGCCCTGGGTCAAGACCAGCCTCGCACCCGGCTCCAAGGTCGTCACGGACTACCTCGAGAAAGCCGAGCTCGACGATGACCTCGAAGCACTCGGCTTCTACACGGTCGGCTACGGCTGCACGACCTGTATCGGCAACTCGGGTCCGCTGCTGCCGGAGATCGAGGCCGCGGTCAAGGAAGGCAACATCATCGGGACCAGCGTACTGTCCGGCAACCGCAATTTCGAAGGCCGTATCCACCCGCTCGTGCGAATGAACTTCCTGGCGTCTCCGCCTCTCGTCGTTGCGTATGCGCTTGCAGGCAACCTCGACGTGAACCTGTTTGAAGACGCGCTCGGGGAAGACCAGGACGGCAATCCGGTTTACCTCAAGGACATCTGGCCGAGCGGGAAGGAGATCCACGATGTCATCGGTGACACGATTGACTCGGAGATGTTCAGTTCGAGCTATGACAGCGTCTTCGCCGGCGATGCCAACTGGACCGGCATCGACTCGCCCGAGGGCGAGATCTACACCTGGGATGAGGCGTCCACCTACGTGAAGAACCCGCCGTACTTCGAGGGTATGACCATGGACACGGCGCCCGTGACCAACATCGAGGGTGCGCGCGTACTCGCGCTGCTGGGCGATTCCGTCACGACCGATCATATCTCCCCGGCCGGCGCGATTGCGGCGGACAGTCCGGCCGCAAAGTACCTCGAGGCCAACGGCGTCAAGCCCGTGGACTTCAACTCCTACGGTTCGCGCCGCGGCAACCACGAGGTCATGATGCGCGGCACGTTCGCCAATATCCGCCTGCGCAACCAGCTCGCGCCGGGCACCGAAGGCGGCTGGACGAAGCACCAGCCCAGTGGCGAGCAGATGTCGATTTACGACGCATCGCTCAAATACAAGGAAGACGGCACCCCACTCGTCGTTCTCGCCGGCAGCGAGTACGGCACGGGAAGCTCGCGTGACTGGGCGGCCAAGGGAACGCTGTTGCTGGGCGTCAAGGCCGTCATCGCCAAGAGTTTCGAACGCATTCACCGCTCGAACCTGATCGGCATGGGCGTGCTGCCGCTGCAGTTCAAGGCCGGCGAAGACGCCGCATCGCTGGGGTTGAACGGCACCGAGACCTTCAGCATTTCCGGCCATACCGATCCGGCCGCCGAATCGGTCCAGGTGACAGCAACGCCGGAGGACGGCGATCCGATCACGTTCGAGGCGGATATCCGTATCGATACGCCGAAAGAACGCGACTACTACGAGCACGGCGGCATTTTGCACTACGTGCTGCGGCAGCTTGCTGCCTGAGTCGCTGATCGCGGCCCTGCGTGGCGCGCAACACGTTTGCGTGCTCACCGGGGCCGGCGTTTCGGCCGAGAGCGGCATTCCCACATTCCGCGAGGCCCAGACCGGCCTCTGGGAAAACTACGACCCCATGGACCTGGCCACGCCGGAGGCGTTCCTGCGCGATCCCGAGCTGGTCTGGCGCTGGTACCGCTGGCGGCGCGATCTGGTTGCCGAGGCGGAGCCCAACCCGGGCCATCATGCCCTCGCCGAACTCGAGGGACTGGTCCCGGAGCTCACGCTGGTCACCCAGAACGTCGACGGGCTGCATGCCCGGGCCGGCAGCAGCGACGTCATCGAGTTCCATGGCAACCTGTTTGCAACGCGGTGCTTTGTGGAAGGCTGCATCGTTGAGGTCGCCGACGACGACGGTGTGCCAACCTGCCCGGGCTGCGGCAGCCCAGTCCGCCCGGGCGTCGTCTGGTTTGGCGAAGCCATTCCCGCCAGCGCCCTCGACCAGTCCTTCGCGGCAGCAAAAGACTGTGACCTGTTCCTGTCGGTCGGCACGTCATCACTCGTTTATCCGGCCGCGGGGCTGGCCGAGCTCGCGAAACGCCACGGCGCCGTCGTGGCCGAGATCAACCCGAACCCGACGGGACTGGCAGCGAATTTCGACCATGCCATTGCGGGCAAGGCCGGCGAAGTGCTCCCGGATCTCGTGGCCGGGCTCGGTGGCGACTAGCGCTGCGGCTCGAGTGACCCGTTGAAAGCGGGTTTTCGAGAACCATATCCTTATAGTCCTTTCAAAAGAACAGTGACTGTTACCCCGCGAGGCGTACCGTGACCGAACAATCCGCAGCAAAGATCCTCCGCAGGCCGCGCTGGCTGGCAATCGTCGCCTCGGTGCTGGGCATCATCCTCCTGGTCAATATCGTGCTCGGCATCTGGTGGTCGCGGCAACCCGACGTTTTCTGGGTCAACCGCAGCGTGGACGACAATCGGATTGTCGTTGGTTACGCCACGACGGACACGCTGATTCGTGTTGCGAAGACCATGCTGGACAAGCCGGGCGGCTACCTCAGCAACGACGTGATGCCGCCGGGCGTCATACTCGACAACACGCCGAACTGGGAGCTGGGCGTGCTGCAGCAGGTCCGCGACCTGGCGCGCGTCATTCGCAACGATTACAGCCGCAGCCAGTCGCAGTCGAAAGAAGACCCTGACGTGAGGGACGCCGAGCAGGCGTTCTTTATCGACAATACGTCCTGGGTCTTTCCGAGAGCGGAATCGGAGTATCGGCGAGCGATTGGAGGCTTCAAGCGTTACCGCGACCGCTTGTCTGACGATAACGATGTGGATGCGCAGTTCTATGCGCGGGCGGATAACCTGCGCGAGTGGCTGGCCCAGGTCGAAAAGCGGCTTGGCAGCCTGACGCGGCGCCTCGGCGACAGCGTCGCAAACACACGAATAAACGAAAATCTCGCACTTGACCCTTCGGCCGAAGCATCCAATCCCCAGCCGGACGTGGTCGCCGTAAAGACGTCGTGGTTTGAGGTCGACGACGTGTTCTTCGAGGCCCGTGGCACGGCCTGGGCGCTGGTGCATTTCTTCCGGGCTGCCGAGTTCGACTTCGCCCAGGTTCTCGAGGACAAGAACGCAAATGCCAGCGTGCGCCAGATCATCCGCGAACTGGAGTCCAGCCTGCAGCCGCTGCGCTCGCCGGTCATCCTCAACGGCAGTGGCTATGGGGCCTTCGCCAATCACTCGCTGGTCATGGCGAACTACCTCGCCAGGGCCAACGCAGCGGTGATCAACCTGCGCGAGCTGCTGGACCAAGGGTGATAAGTTAGATTAAGTAATTACGCTATCTAACTGATTTCAATAGATTCCTAGCCAAGCCGGGATGCTCTTCCACGACTCCCCGAGCGCCTTGTCGAGGCGCTTGTAATCGGGCTCGAAGCGGCCTACCCGCTGCCAGAATCGCCGCGAGTGGTTCATGTGCCTGGCATGGCACAACTCGTGGATCATCAGATATCGCAACAACGCCGGATCGAGGAACAGCAGACACACGTTGATGCTGATCGTACCGGTGCTCGAATGGCTCCCCCAGCAGGTCTTCTGGCAACGCACGTGCATGCGCCGGAACGGGTTGTCGGTCAGTTCCGACAGCGCCTGCAGCCGCGGCAGGAACTCCTTCTTAGCCACCGATGCCAGCCAGCGCCGCAGCGCGGCGATGCATTGCGCGTCGTCGCCCGTGAGACCGCGCAAAGTGACGACCCCCCCGTTGTTGCGATAGCTGACCGAGGCGGCGCCGGAGCGGCGCTCGTAACGCACGCGGAAGGACTGCTCGATAGCGGGCAGATCGATCCGGTTCGGCAGGACGAAAGGCTCCGGCGGCAATTCCCGGGCGAATGAGGCGCGGGAGCGCTCGATCCATTCGCGGTTGGCCTCGATGAACGCCTGGACGTCGGCCGGGCGCGTGCGCTTCGGGACCACGACTTCGACCCGGCCGCGCGGAAACACCTTGATGGCCAATCGTTTGGCGCGTTTGCTTTCGCGCACGGAAAAGCCCGGCCTGGCGCCGGGCTCTTCGGTATCTGCAAACAGTCTGAGTTGTGTCGCCGCGCTCCGCACGGCGTTATTTTACGGACTGTCGCCGGAGAAGCGAATCGCGTCGTCCATGGTCATCACGCCCTCGACGCCGCCGATCTCGGCAGATTCACTGACATAGAGCTCGACCTCGCGCTCGAGGATGATCTTGCCTTCCACGACCGAGCCGGGACCGATCATGATCTTCGGCGGGTCGCTCTTCTTGCTGAAGCTCCAGAAACTCGGCTTTTCGATGACAACATCACCTTTAACCACCGCTCCGTCACGCAGGTAGAGGTTGCCGTTGACCATTTCGACATTCCCGCCGACTTCGGCGGCTGTGATATCGATTGCACCGTTGACGTTGGCGACATTGCCGCCGACCGTCGTGCCACTCTCCAGGGAGATTCCGCCGTTGACGGCGCCGACCATGCGGGCGATTTTGCTGTTCTCGCCGACGCTGACAGCGCCATTGACCGTTTCGAGGCTGTCGGCCGTCACGTTGTCGCCAACCGATACAGCGCCGTTGACCGTGCTGGCCTCGCCAACGCGGGCGTTGTCCCGGATGCGGACTTTGCCATTCACGGTGGAGACTTCGCCGTTGACCACGGCGCCCTCTGCCACGGTGACGCTGCCGTTGACACTGCTTGCGCCATCGGATTCACTGCCTGCTTCGATGGTGACGCTCTTGTTGACGCTCGCGCCGGCCACCGGCGCGGCCATCAGCAGGGCCAGCAGGCCAATAGTGACAATGCTCTTGATTATCGCTTTACTCATTCTTGGACCCCCAGGGTATTGGTATTCCTTAGATACCTCTCAACGGCGATCGGTTGCAACCGGAGTCAAATAAATATGCCGCATGAATTGATCGACATTGGCGCCAACCTGACCCACGACAGCTTCGACTCCGACCGTGAAGCCATGATGCAGCGAGCCCGCGACGCCGGGGTGACCAGGATGATTATCACCGGCAGCAGCAACCAGGGGAGCCTGGACGCGGCGAAACTCGCGGAATCCGAGCCGGGCAAGCTCTACGCCACGGCCGGCGTGCACCCGCACCACGCGGCCGATTATGACGACAGCAGTACCGCCGTGATCACCGAACTGGTCCGCAAAGACGCGGTAGTGGCCGTTGGCGAGTGCGGCCTTGATTACTTTCGCAATTTCTCCCCTCGCGAGGCCCAGTTGCATGCCTTCCAGTCGCAGCTGGAGGTCGCAGCCGAGACATCGACGCCGGTATTCCTGCACCAGCGCGACGCACACGACGATTTCGTCGAAGTCCTGGAACCCATGCTGCCCAGGATTCCGCGGGCCGTGGCGCACTGTTTCACGGGGGAACACGAGTCGCTGCGCGAATACCTGGCCATGGGTCTGTGGATCGGCATCACGGGCTGGATCTGCGACGAACGCCGTGGCAAGCATCTGCACGACATCGTCGGGGACGTGCCGGACGACCGCCTGATGATCGAGACCGATGCGCCATACCTGCTACCGCGGTCGATCGAGCCGAAGCCCAAGACGCGGCGCAATGAACCGGCCTACCTGGCCGAGGTTTTGCGCGTGGTAGCCGAGGCGCGCGGCCAGAGCGAGGAGCACGTGGCCCGGGTTACGACCGAGAATGCGGTCCGCTTTTTTGGTCTGAACTGAACATCTGGTCCACCTGGGTGCCGAGCGCGGCCTTGCGCACGAGATCCCAGTGGGGTTTGAAGGCCTCGATCTTGAACTTCGCCGCCGCCTTGTCCGGCTCGCCGAACTCGGCGAGGAGTTCGTCGAGATTGCTGACGAGGTTCGGTGTGCCCTTCGTGAACTCGGCCCCGTCCAGGAACAGGATACGCCCCTCCACCGGCACCTGGCGCACGATGTGGCGCACGGCCGCAACCCGGTCGTAGAGCGCCTCCTGGGGATTCTGGAACGTGTAGCGACGCTCGTTACTGATGACCGTCCATTCGTTCATCTTGTCGCTCCCGAAGACGGTGCCCGCGACGTCCTTGATGTCGACGATCAGCAGACCCTGGGAGGTGAGCAACAGGTGATCGATCTGGATCTCACCATCGTCGCCGTTAGGAATGACCATAGCCTCTATGCGGTCGTGGCTGATTTCGCCCAGGATGCGCTGCAGCCGGTTGCCGCCCCTGCGGCGCCGGTAAAGCCACCAGGCCGCCAGGATCACGATGATCGCGATGCCGCCCAGCGTCGGCAGATTGGCCGATGAAAGCAGGCTATCCATCAGTGGAAATGCTCATCCATGGCCGCAGCAACAGCGTCGAGACTTGGATCGATCGATACGGCCCTGCTCGGTCGGGACAGGATCTCGGCAAGCTCCTCGGGCAGCGGCACCGTTTCGCCGATCAGGGGCTCGACGATCGTCTCGAATTTTGCGGGGTGCGCTGTTGCGACCAGGATCCAGTCATGGGCGCCCCGCAGCTCGGGCTCGAGCTGCCGCCAGGTGTGCGTTGCCGTGGCCGTGTGCGGGCAGGTTGCGAAGCCGAAGTCTTCGAAGTCCTGCCTGATGCTGGCGCGGATCGCGTCGTCCTCGACCGACAGCACGCCGAGGCAGTCGCGCAACACGTCGGCCTCACCGACGATGTTGCGCAGGCGCTCCATGTTGCTCGGGTCGCCGACGTCCATGGCCGATGCCAGGGTCTGCACGCTCGCGCGCGGAATCCACTCGAGCGTCTCGAAGTACTCGTGGATGGTCCGGTTTGCGTTGGTCGCCAGCACTATCGGCCCGATCGGCAGCCCCATTTCACGCGCCATGATACAGGCAAGCGCGTTGCCCAGGTTGCCGGTCGGGACCACGAACCCGGGCTTGTTGCCCGTCATGCGGAAGTGCCGCAGGCTCGCATCGGCGTAGTAGGTGCTTTGCGGCAACAGCCTGCCGATGTTAATGCTGTTCGCCGAACTGAACCGGTAACGCCCGGCGAGCGCCGCGTCGGCCATGGCGGCCTTGACCAGCGCCTGGCAGTCGTCGAATGCCCCCGTCACCGACAGGGACAAGACGTTGTCGCTCCAGCAGGTGAGCTGGTGCGCCTGGCGCTCGGAAACCCGCCCATCGGGAAACAGCACGACGACGCGCATGCCCGGACGCTCGTTGAACGCCGCAGCAACCGCACCACCGGTATCCCCGGAAGTGGCCACGAGAATGGTCAGTGGCGCCGCCTCGTCCCCTTCCAGCCGTGTCAGGCAAGCGGCGAGGAAGCCGGCGCCGACGTCTTTGAAAGCCGCCGTCGGGCCATGATAGAGCTCCAGCAGGCTGGCGTGCCTGTTGGACCCGGGCAGGTCCGTGGCGGGAATAGGAAAACTGAAGGTTTCGGCGAGCACCTGCTCGAGGTCCGGGAGCAGCGACGATCCCGTGAAAAAAGGCCGCAGCAGCACGCGCGCTACCTCGGGAATTGTGCGAGCCGCCGCGAAATCCCCGGTACTGAACGCCGGTAGTTCGACCGGCACGTAGAGGCCACCGTCCGGCGCAATACCGTTGACGAGTGCCTCGTCGAGGCTGACCGTGGAACTGCCGCGGGTACTGACGAACTGCATGCCTAATCCACCAGGTGGGCACCGGGCGCGTCGAGCGGGCTCACCCATGACTGGCAGTCGATGCCCAACGCGCGGCACGCCTGCTCCATCGACGTCGCCAGGTTACTGGCGCGGGTTTCCTCGCACAGGGCGAACATGCTGGGACCGCTGCCCGACAGGCTGCAGCCGAGCGCGCCGCCACGCTCAGCGGCGTCTTTGACCGCATCGAAACAGGACACGGCGGACTTGCGCTGCGGCTCGATGATGACGTCCCTGAGCGTCTTGCGAATGATATCGATGTCGCCGGACGCACACGCGGCGACGAAGCCGCCGAAACAGGCCTGCTGCTCGAGCCACTGTTCCATCGTGTAAGCCTTGGCGAGCTTGCGCCGCGCCTGTGCCGTATTGACCTGCAGTTCCGGGTGTACGAGCACGGCGCTGATCCCCGACGGTACCGGCAGGCGCACCGTCTCGGGCAGCAGGATCTGCGGGCAGAAGATCATGCCGCCAAGCAAACTCGGCGCAACGTTATCCGCGTGCAGGCCGCCGCTCGCATACTGCTCGCCGGCCAGGGCGTACTTCAACAGACCCTCGGTCGGCAGCGGCGTACCCAGCAACTGGTTAACAGCGAAGGCGGCCGCCACGGCCGATGCCGCGGAACTGCCCATGCCAGACTGCAGCGGGACACCCTTGTAGACCTTTATCTCCACCCCGTGGCGATCGCCGTAGTCGTTCCACAGCGCCTTCGCAGCGATCGACGCCGTGTTGTGCTCCGGGTCAGTCGACAGGTAGGGATGAATCTCGCCGTCGAGGCCGCGCACCTCGGCGACGCGGATGCCGGGCTCGTCGACCCGCCGGGCCGCGACTCGATCGCCAACCCCGGCGAGAGCAAGGCCGAGCATGTCGAAACCCACTGCAACATTGCCGATGGATGCGGGAGCGAACGCTGTAACTGTCTCAGTCATTGTCAGGCGCCTTCACTGACGTATTTTGCAAGCCGCAACAGGTCGCTGAAGACGCCGCCGGCGGTCACCTCCGGGCCAGCGCCAGGTCCTTGCACGACCAGCGGATTAGCCGAGTAGCGATCGGTTTCGAACTGCACGATGTTGTCCGTCAGGGCAATATGGCTGAACGCGTGATCCGGTCCGACTGACTCCAGCCCGACTGCCGCATTGCCCTGCTCGTCGAGGCGCCCGACGTATCGCAGGCTCTTGCCCGCCGCCTGCGCCTCTTGGTAAATGGCCTCCATGTCGCCGTCATAGTCCGGCAGGCGATCCAGGAACTCGTCGATGCTGCAATCCTGCAGCGCTTCCGGCACGAGGCTCTGCACGGGGAAGTCGCCCAGCTCGAGCTTGTGGCCCAGTTCGCGGGACAGGATGGTCAGCTTGCGCGCCACGTCCATTCCCGACAGGTCATCGCGTGGATCCGGCTCCGTATAACCGTTGTCGCGCGCCGTGCGCACGATCTCGGAGAATGGCGTGCTGCCGTCGTAGACGTTGAACAGGTAGGCCAATGTGCCCGAGAAGATGCCCTGCACCGAGTGCACCCGGTCACCCGTGTCGGTCAGGTCCTGCAGCGTCGAGATGATTGGCAGCGCTGCCCCGACAGTGGTCTCGTAGAAGAAATGCGAGCTGCCATGCTTGCCGAGCGACTGCAGCACTTCATAGTCGGCGATGGCGCCGCTACCCGCCTTCTTGTTGGGCGTGATCACGTGAATGCCCCGCTCGAGCCAGCCCGCGTAGCGATCGGCAATCGACTGCTCAGCCGTGCAGTCGATCATCACGGCATGTGGCAGGTGGTCGGGGTTGATGTGCTGCTCGAATGCCTCGAGGTCGAGATCGACCGAGTGCTGCTCGTACTCCTGCTGCCAGTTTGCGAGATCAACGCGACGATCGCCCAGCAGCATCGAGCGTGAACGCGCGATGCCGCGCACACGCAGGTCGAGATTGAAGTCCTCGACGAGTCGCCCGAATTGCTTGTCGATCTGCTGCAGCAGCGTCGCGCCCACGTTGCCCGCGCCGATCAGGCCGATCGAGATGGTTTTCGAGGACAGGTAAAAACCCGAGTGCGCTGCACGCAGCGCGCGCGTCGACTCGTCCGCGTCGACGACGGCCGAGATATTGCGCTCCGACGAGCCCTGCGCAATGGCCCGGATGTTGATACCCGCGCGCCCCAACGTGCCGAAGAAGCGACCCGCCACGCCGGGCGTGCCGGCCATGCCGTCGCCAACGACGGCGACGATACTCTGCGCGTCCGTCACGTCGACGCTCTGAATCTGGCCGCTGACGAGCTCGACCGCGAAGGCGTCGCGCACAACCTGGCGCGCCCGCTCGGCGACGTCCTGCGGCACCGCGATACAAATCGAATGCTCCGAACTGGCCTGGGAAATCAGCGTAACCGATACGCCGGCCTCCTTGAGCGCAGCGAACAGCCGGTCGGCCGTACCCGGGACGCCGATCATGCCGGAGCCTTCGAGGTTGACGAGCGCCATGCCGCTGATCGCTGTGATGCCCTTGATGTCTTCCGCCGTGGCTGGCGCCGCCGCGATGCGGCTGCCAGGATGATCGGGGTTGAAGCTGTTGCGAATGAAGACCGGAATATCGTTTTCCACCGCCGGTCCCAGCGTCTGCGGATGGATCACCTTGGCGCCGAAGTACGCCAGCTCCATCGCCTCGTTGTAGGTGAGCTGGTCGATCACGCGCGCTTCGGGCACGCGGTTCGGGTCGGCGCTCATGACGCCATCGACGTCGGTCCAGATGCTGAGCTCGTCAGCCTTGCTCAGCGCGGCGAAAATCGCCGCGGAATAGTCGCTGCCGTTGCGGCCCAGCGTGGTTTGCAGGCCTTCCTCGTCGGACGCAATGAACCCCGTGATGACCGCAATGCCCTTGAAGTCATCGGCAACGCGCTTGTCGAAGTTCGCTTGCGATCGCGACCACTGGACGGTCGGCCCGAGTTCCGTCTCCGAGACCATGATGACGTCGCGCGCGTCGATCCAGGTGCCGCCACGCTCCGCCGACTCCTGTCCGAGCAGCGCCGCGAGCATCCGCGTCGACCAGATTTCGCCATAACCGGCAACGACGTCCCGGCTCCGCTGTTGTGCCGACTTGACCAGCGCGACGGCCTTGAGCACGTCGCGAATGTCATCGGCGTCCTGGCTCCATCCATCCAGAATGCCGACCAGCGCGTCGCCACGGAGCAGTGAGCGCGCTGTCTCCGCAAAGCGCTCGCCGATCGCGTTGAGATCGGTCTCGAAGCTGTCATCGTCGCGCTCGGCGAGCATGACCAGATTGAGCAACGCGTCGGTCATGCCGCCCATGGCGGAGACCACAACACCGACGCGAGCCGCGTCGGCTTCCAGCATCAGGCGCGCGACACGCCGAAAACAGCCGGCGTCGGCCAGGCTGCTGCCGCCGAACTTGTGAATTTTCCAACGAGTGTCCAACAGGGCGCCCCAAGCGCAAACGGTGGATGATAACGGCTGTATTGTGCGCCGTCTGCGGTTTTAAAGGAAATTAATTGTGCAGAAAAAACTGGTGGGGGCACTAGGATTCGAACCTAGGACCAGCGGCTTAAAAGGCCGATGCTCTACCAACTGAGCTATACCCCCACGGGGCGCCGGCAGGACGCCGGCTCGATGCCGGCGGCATGATACCTGACGCCGGCCAAATGACAAGCGCAAGTTCGCCTAGACGCCCTCGGAATCCATGCGGTCGAGGTACTGCCCGGCCAGGCGCGCCGCAGTCGTCTCCGCGTACTCTTGCTGCACCCGGGTGAGCGTCTCGCGCGCCGCGTCCCAGCGCTGCAGGCTGTAATTGCAGAGCCCCATCTTGAGCAGCGCATCCGGCACCTTGCTTGAGCGCGGGTACTCGTCGATAACGGTCTGGAAATCGCGCAGCGCCTGCTCGAAGTCGCCGGAGGCGTAATAGGATTCAGCGAGCCAGTACTGCGCGTTGTCCACGAGTTCGCTGTCCGGGAATGCCACCAGGAACTCCTGGAAAGACGCCGCTGCCATGTCGTAGCGCTCTTCCTTGAGCAGCTCGAAAGCAACCTGGTAATTGTCGCGGTCCGTGCCTTCGGGGACCGGCAGCTGGCCGGGCGGCAGCGAGCCGCCTTCGAGGACGCTGGCGGAACCGCGATCCTGCAGGCTGCGCTCGAGCTCCGCAATTCGCGAGTCCAGGTCGGCAAACAGCAGCCGCTGCCGCTCAGCCGTGTCCTCGGACTCGTACTCGAGTTCTTCGTCGCGACCCTGCAGCTGGTCGGCGCGCCGCTCGAGCTCCGCCACCTGCTGCGTGAGCTGCGCGAGACTCTGGTTCTCGATGATGCGCTCGATGTTCTGCAAGCGGCGATCCATCTCCTCCAGCCGGACCTGCACCGGGTCCTCCTGTGGCGGCGGCTCGAACAGTGCGCACCCGCTCGCAAGCAGCGCCACCGCAGCTGTGGTTATCGCTCCTTTCATACGACGATCAGCCCGTTATCAATTCGAGTATTTGAATTCCACGCGGCGGTTCTGGGCCCACGCGTCCTCGTTGCTGCCGAGGGCTACCGGCCGCTCCTCACCGAAGCTCACCGTGGAAATCTGCGCGGGCTGCGCGCCCTGCAACAGCAGCACGCGGCGCACGGCCTGCGCACGGCGCTCGCCCAGGCCGATGTTGTACTCGCGCGAACCGCGCTCGTCGGCATGGCCTTCCAGGCGCACGCGCCAATCAGGGTTGTCGGCAAGCTGGATGCCATGGCGCGCGGCGATATCCGCATCGTCCGGACGCAGTTCGTAGGAGTCGAACTCGAAATAGACGATGTTGGCGAGCTCGCCGCCGGCAAGGTCGTCGTCGAGGAATTCGCCGTCGCCCATGCCGCCTGCATCCATGCCGTCAGTGTCAGCCCCTTCCTCGCTACCGTAGGTCTCATCGGTAGGTTCCGGGTCCGGAATATCCTGCGAGGCACAGCCCGCCAGCACGAAGAAGGCGGAGGAAACCAGCAAAATTTTGAAAATATTCATATGCAAAGCCCTTGCGAAAACAATCAGTTAAAAACCATTCTTGGTCTGAAATATTACTCTAGAAGCGCTGGAACGGCGACCAGACCGGTTCGCGAACATCGCCGTCCCCGGACTTCAATCGCTGCCGAATCAGGCCGTCGGCAGTCACGCTCTCGAGCACGCCGTTCTGCCCTGTTCGGGTTGCGTAAATCAAGGTGTCGCTGTTCGGCGCGAAACTCGGCGACTCGTCCTGTCGCCCCGCCGACAGCACCAGCACGTCCCGGCGGTCGAGATCCATTACCGCGATGCGGTAATCGCCGTTCTGCAGGTGCACCATCGCCAACTTCTTGCCATCCGGGGAAATCCGTGGGCGCGCATTATAACTGCCCTCGAACGTAATGCGCTCTGCCGAACCGCCATCGGCCGACACGCGGTAAACCTGTGGCCCGCCGCTGCGGTCCGATGTGAAATAGATGTAGCGGCCGTCAGGCGACCAGCTGCCCTCGGTGTCGATTGCGCGATGCGTGGTAATGCGTTTGGCCTGCCGCGTTGCAATGTCGATCGTGTAGATATCGAGGTTCCCGTCGGCGTCGCTGAGCGTGACGACCAGCTTGCGGCCGTCGGGCGAGAACGCCGGCGCACCGTTGACGCCAGCCCGGCTCGACACCTGGACACGGTTACCCGTGCGCAGCGTTTGCACGAAGATCGATGACCGATTGCCCTCGAACGACACGTACGCGATGCGCCGACTGTCGGGCGACCACGCGGGCGACATGATGGGGTCGTTGCTCTCCATGATCTTGTGCTCGTTGTAGCCATCGGCGTCAGCGACGATCAGTGAGTAAAGCTTGCCGTCACGCCGCTCTTCCGCCGTCACGTAGGTCACACGCGTGTCGAACACGCCGGCGATGCCCGTGAGCTCCTCGTAGATCATGTCGGCGAGCCGGTGCGCCGCGCGGCGCATCGTGCCGCGGCTGGCCGGAATGCGATAGCCGACGAGCTGCTTGCGCCCATAGACGTCGAACAGCTGGAACTGCACGCTGTAGGCGTTCTCGGCCGTCTGGCGGACGCGGCCGACGACGACGGCCTCCACGTCGAGAATGGCCCAGTCATCGAAGTCCATTTCGGCGCCCGAGGCCGGCTTCTGCAGCATGTCCTCCTCGGGAATCGTCCGGAAGCGGCCGCTGCGCTCGAGGTCGGCGCCGATGACGGCGGCAACGTCGGTCGGCATCTCCGGCGCGTTGCCCTCCCAGGCAAACGGCACGACCGCGATCGGGCGCCGCTTGACGCCCTCGGTAATCTCGACGACAAGCTGGGCTTCCACGGTAGTGACCAGGGCTGCCAGCAGCAGTCCCACGGCTAAGACTTTTTTGCGCACACTCACCTCTAGTCTCTGGGCCTGAATTCCAAAACGATGTTGCGATCAAAGACGCTCGGATCCGGCGGGTTTGGCAGCGGCGACGCCTGGTACACCGCAGTCTCGATGGAACGCCGCACCGTCGCGTCGCCGTTGCAGCGCCCAATGCTAACATCGACCACCTCACCGCCTGGCAATTGCCGGATGTTGACGATGCACTCGATGCCCGCAATGGCCGTCGGCGGTTTGACCCAACGGCTCTGTATGCGCTGCTGGATGGCGTAAACGTACGCCGCCTTTGCGTTCGCCTGCATCGCCTCCAGGCGATTGCTCTCTGCCGTAAGCTCGGCCTGGCGGGCTGCCTCGGCCTCGGCGCGCAGGCGCTCGTTCTCGCGGCGCTGGCGCTCGATCTCCTCCTGGCGCTGTCGTTCGGCTGCCAGGCGCTCGCGTTCCTTGCGCGCTTCCTCCTCCTGGCGGCGCTTCTCCGCAAGGGCCTGGCGCTGGCGCTCGGCCTCAGCCTCCTCCTCGGCTTTGCGAATGCGATCCAGGCGCTCCTGCTCGACGCGCGCATCCTCGAGGCGTTTCTGCTCTTCCGCCCGGATGCGATCCTGTTCGCTCGTATCCGGTTCGGGTTCCGGATCGGGCTGCGGCGGCGGCTCCTCCACACGCGGTGGAATGACAACCGCGTTGTCGGTAACGAGGGTCGCCGTCAGCGCCAGCGGCACCGCGGGCGTCGCGCGGCTACGGAAGTCAAACGCGAACACCAGCGAACCGAACACGATGACGTGCAACAGCAGCGCCATCGTCACCGGAATCACATTGCGTTCGTTGTGCGTCACTCGGTCTCGAGCTCCCTCACCGGGTAAGTATCGAGCGGGTCCGTAACGAATCCGACATCTTCGGCGCCGCCTTGTTGCAACAAGACCATCGCACCGACGACGTAGCCGTAAGCCACCGAACGATCGGCCTTGACGAGAATCGGCGTTTCCGGCGCGTTGCGCATGACGGCGCCAACGCGTGCGACGACTTCCTGCGCCTCGACGGGCGACTCCTCGTCGTCGCCGACATTCAGGTACAGGAAGCCCTCCTGGTCGACGCTCAGCACGAGCGGCAGACGTTCCGCCGAGGTCTCGATCGGCTCGGCCCCCGCTTTCGGCAACTCGACCTCGATGCCCTGGGTCAACAGTGGCGCGGTCACCATAAAGATGACCAGCAGTACGAGCATCACGTCGATGTAAGGCACGACGTTGATCTCGCCCATCAGTTTGCGCTTTTGCGACGGTGTCGGCATATCAGCCTCCCAGCTTGGCGCTCGCGTGCCGGTGCAGGATGCTCGAGAACTCCTCCATGAAACCGTCATAGCGGTACTCGAGACGCACCACGCGGTCGGCGAAGCGGTTGTAGGCGATCACGGCCGGGATCGCCGCGAACAGGCCCATTGCGGTAGCGATCAGCGCTTCGGCGATCGGCGGCGCGACGGTCGCCAGCGTCACGACCTGCTGGTTACCGATCTCCATGAAAGCGGTCATGATGCCCCAGACCGTGCCGAACAGGCCGACGTAAGGGCTCGTGGAACCGATCGTCGCCAGCGTGGCCAGGCTCTGCTCGAGCCGGTCTACCTCGCGCATCTGCGCGACGTGCATCGCACGGCGACACTCCTCGATGACTTTCTCCGGCGTACCCCTGCCCGCCTGCATCGAGCGATTGAACTCCCGGAATCCCGACTCGAAGATACTTGCCATCCCAACATTGGCAGCCCGATCACGCGTTACCCGGTTGTAGAGCGAATTCAGGTCGCCGCCGGACCAGAAGTTGGCCTCGAAATCGTCGGACGCGTCCTTGGTGCGCCGGATCAGGCGCCGCTTGGTGAAAATGATGCTCCACGACATCAGCGACGCCAGGATCAGCAGGATCATGACGATCTGTACGGGCGGGCTGGCCTCCCATAACAGGGCGACCACGGACATATCTGAGCTCATTGCTTGTTTTCCTCGAAGAGCGATGCCGGCACGCGCTTGGGTCGCAGCGTGTCGGCATCCAGGTAAGCGGCGCGAACCGACCCCTTGAGCAGCAGCTGCCCGTCGAGGTTTTCGCGATAGATGTTCTGTTCGATGTCGAACGTGGCGCGCGTCAGGCCGTCCAGCCGCGCCGTCACCACAATCTGGTCATTGAGCCTGGCCGGCACCAGGAACTCCGCCCGCGTCTCCGTGACCACGAAGATGCGACGTTCCTGCTCCATCAGCGCGACCTGGTCGATACCCAACGCCCGCAGCCATTCGGTCCTGGCCCGCTCCATGAATCGAAAATAGTTCGCGTAGTACACGACGCCCTGTGCGTCCGTGTCCTCGTAGTAAACGCGTATCGGCCAGTTGAAGGGTTCAGTCATTGTCGAAAAGCGGCAGTTCGCCCGTGTCAGGTCGCGCGGGTGGCTTCAGACCCAGGTGCAGGAAAGCGTTCTTGGTGGCAACACGGCCACGAGCCGTGCGCATCATGTAGCCCTGCTGAATCAGGTAGGGTTCGATGACGTCCTCGATGGTGCCGCGCTCTTCGCCGAGCGCCGCCGCGAGGCTCTCGATGCCCACCGGGCCGCCATCGAATTTCTCGATGATGGTTTGCAGCAGACGTCGATCCATGGCGTCGAAACCGCTGGGGTCCACTTGCAGCATGTCCATTGCGCTGATCGCGATCGCGCCAGTGACCACGCCGTCGCCCTCGACTTCGGCGAAGTCGCGGACGCGGCGCAGCAGGCGGTTGGCGATGCGCGGCGTGCCGCGCGCCCGCCTGGCGATCTCGTCGGCGCCCTGCTCCTCGATCGGCAGGTTGAGGATATTCGCCGACCGGTTCGCGATCGCGCCGAGGTCGTCTTGCGAATAAAACTCGAGCCGCTGCACGATGCCAAAGCGATCCCGCAGCGGCGACGTCAGCAGGCCGGCGCGGGTCGTGGCGCCGACCAGCGTAAACGGCGGCAGGTCGAGCTTGATGGATCGCGCCGCCGGGCCCTCGCCGATCATGATGTCGAGCTGGAAGTCCTCCATCGCCGGGTACAGCACTTCCTCGACAACCGGGCTGAGGCGGTGAATCTCGTCGACGAACAGGACGTCATTCGGCTCGAGGTTGGTCAGAATTGCGGCCAGGTCACCCGGGCGCTCGAGCACCGGGCCGGCCGTATGCCGCAGGTTGACGCCCATTTCGTGCGCGACGATGTGAGCCAATGTCGTCTTGCCGAGCCCCGGCGGGCCGAAGATCAGAACATGGTCGAGCGCCTCGCCGCGGCGCCGCGCGGCCTCGATGAAGATACCCATCTGCTGCTTGACGCCGGGCTGGCCGACGTACTCGTCGAGTGTCTTCGGCCGGATGGCGCGGTCGAACGCGCGATCGTCGCTGCGCGACTCGGCGCTGGTGATACGGTCGTGTTCGATACCTGCCATGACTAGCGCGCCGCCTGTTTCAGTGCCTGCCGAATGATGTCTTCAGCGCTCTGGCCGTCCGTGTCGAGCGAGGCGATGAGCTTGTTGACCTCGCCGGACTTGTAGCCGAGCGCCATCAGGGCATCGACCGCCTCGCTGCGCGGCGACGCCTCGACCGTCACGCGCGGCGCATCGGGCGCGCCACCGGTTTTCTCAATCTTGTCGCGCATCTCGATGATCAGGCGTTCGGCCGTTTTCTTGCCGACACCGGGAATCTTGACGAGCATAGCCGCGTCTTCGTACTCGACGCAGCGCTGAAAGTCAGCGACGCTCATGGTCGACAAGATGGCGAGCCCCATCTTGGCGCCGACGCCGGAAATCCTGAGCAGCGTGCGAAACAGCGTCCTCTCGTCCTCGCTGCCAAATCCGTACAGCGTCTGGGCGTCTTCGCGCACCAGCAGATGGGTATGCAGAAAGAGCTCCTCGCCCGCGGCGGGCAGGTCGAGGAAAGTCGACATGGGCGTTTCCACTTCGTAGCCGACGCCCTGGCACTCGACGACGACCAGGGGCGCCTGCTTGAACGTGAGCTTGCCGCGCAGTGACCCGATCATCGCAAATTCGCAATCACGTCAGCGCCGCCGAGACTCGACTGCAGCCGCCGCTGGTGGGCATGGCAGATCGCTGCGGCCAGCGCGTCCGAGGCGTCGGCGGCCGGTGCGCCGTCGAGGTTCAGCAGCGACACGATCATGTGCTGCACCTGTTCCTTGGTCGCCGCGCCGGTCCCTACCACGGCAAGCTTGATCTCGCGCGGCGAGTATTCGAACACCTCGACGTCGGCCGAGAACGTGGCGCACAGCGCCGCCGAGCGCGCCTGGCCGAGCTTGAGCGCACTGCCGGCGTTGCGGGCCATGAACACGCTCTCGATGGAGACAACCCCCGGCCGGTACTCAGCGACGATCTCGCCGACCGACTCGAAGATTTTGCGCAGGCGTTCGGGAAAACTGCCGTCCGGGCTCCGGATCGTACCGCTCGCCACGTAGGTCGATGCGTCGCCGACAAAATCGACGACGCCGAATCCCGTGAATCGGGAACCGGGGTCGATTCCGAGTATGCGAATCCGGTCAGTCAATGGCAGCCTCAGAGCTGTGCGAGTACGTCTTCGGAAATGTCCGCGTTACTGTAGACCTCCTGGACATCGTCGAGGTCTTCAAGCGTTTCGAGAAGCTTGATCATCGTGGCGGCTTCCTTTGGGCCGAGTTCGGCGCTGGTCGAGGCACGCATCGTGAGCTGCGCGTTGTCCGGCTCGAACCCGGCGCCTACCATTTGGTCGCGGACCGTTTCGAACTCGCCCGGTTCGGTCAGCACTTCGATCGACTGGTCGTCTTCGACAATGACGTCCTCTGCACCGGCCTCGATCGCTGCTTCCATTACGGAGTCCTCGTCGCTTCCGGCCGGGTACAGCAATTGCCCGACATGCGTAAACAGGTAGTTAACCGACCCATCAGCGCCGAGGTTGCCGTTATGCTTGGAAAACGCGTGGCGCACCGCAGCCACCGTGCGATTCTTGTTGTCGGTGAGACAGTCGACCATCACGGCGGTGCCGCCGGGCCCGTAGCCCTCGTAGCGAATTTCGTTGAAATCGGCGCCGTCGAGTTCGCCCGCGCCGCGCTTGACGGCACGCTCGATGTTGTCTTTCGGCATGCTTTGCGCCTTGGCCTTGTCGACCGCGAGACGCAGCCTGGGATTGGCAGCCATATCGCTGCCGCCCATGCGGGCCGCAACGGTAATTTCACGAATCAGCTTCGTGAAGAGCTTACCGCGCTTCTTGTCCTGGGCGCCCTTGCGGTGCTGGATGTTCGCCCATTTACTGTGTCCTGCCATCGGTCCTACGCTCTGCCCAAGCAGACCCGGCAACCTGCGGGTCAAAAACTGCGCGTATGATAACGGTTATTGCCTGTACAGGCATCCGGCGTAAGCTACGCGAAATGTCGACTTCCAAACCACAAATTCCTGCAAACGGCAGCGATCAGGCCGATATCCGGGGCAAGACCGATGCGCTGCTGGCCGCACTGCCGCCCACGGACGACGTGCAGGCAGCCGCTGCGGAAGGCCGGGACATCGAAGCCATCGTGGCGAGCCTGGGCCTGCCCGCCGATTTGCTGGCCGCGGCACGGCTGTACCCGTTCGTGCGCAGCGATTTCATTAGCCATAAGCAATTAGAAAACAGCGGTTTACAGGATATTTCCAGAATTGTTCTCGACCTGACGCAGCTCGGGCGTTTCAAACTTGCCAGCGGCTGGAAGCCCGGCGATGCCCTCGCTGCGCGGCAGTCGGAGGCGCTCAGGAAGATGCTGCTCGCTGTGGTCAGCGACGCGCGTCTGGTCCTCGTCAGGATTGCGGAGCAGCTATGCCGGCTGCGGCGTGCGAAAGATGCGAGCCGCGAGGAGCAGCAGACGATTGCGGTCGAAACGCGGGAAATCTACGCGGCGCTCGCCAATCGGCTGGGAGTCTGGCAGCTCAAATGGGAGCTCGAAGACCTGGCCTTCCGCTACCTCGAGCCCGACAAGTACGCGGAGATTGCCGCCGCGCTGAAGGAAAAGCGCGAGGAACGCGTCGGTTTCATTGACGACGTCAAAGCGACGCTACGAGAGGAGCTGGACAAGCAAGGCATCCACGCCGAAATCTCGGGACGGCCGAAACACATCTACAGCATCTGGCGCAAGATGCAGCGCAAGGACCGGGGACTCGACGACCTGTACGATATCCGGGCCGTGCGTATCCTCGTCGACGACGTCAAGGACTGTTACGCGGCGCTGGGGGCCGTCCACAACCTCTGGCCCTACCTGCCCGGCGAGTTTGACGATTACATCGCCAACCCGAAGGACAATGACTATCGCTCACTGCACACGGCCGTAGTCGGGCCCGATGGCAAGACGGTCGAGGTGCAGATTCGTTCGCACGACATGCATCGGCAGGCCGAACTTGGCGTGGCGGCGCACTGGCGCTACAAGGAAGGCGTCGGGACGCCGGCCGCCTTTGACCAGAAGATCCGCTTCCTGCGGCAGTTGCTCGAACCAACGGGCGACGATGCCGACCTGCTGGCCCAGATCCGCGGCGACGTTTTCGAGGACCGGGTCTACGGTGTCAGCCCCAAGGGCGACGTCGTCGAGTTGCCGGCAGGCGCGACACCGCTCGACTTCGCCTATCACGTGCACACCCAGGTGGGACACCGCTGCCGCGGCGCCAAGGTGAATGGTCGCATTGTGCCGCTGACCTATCACGTACAGAACGGTGACAAGATCGAAATCATCACCGGTGGCCAGCCGCAGCCCAGCCGCGACTGGACCAATGCCAAGCTCGGCTACCTCGCCAGCCCGCGCAATCGCGCCAAGGTGCGCAACTGGTTCCGGCACCTGGATCGCGACCAGCACCAGCGCCAGGGCCGTGAGATTCTCGATCGCGAGTTGTCGCGGCTAAGTGTCAGAGATGTGGCAACCGATGAGATTGCAAAGCAGCTCAAGCACAAAAACACCGAGTCGCTGTGTGTCGCTCTGGGCGCCGGTGACCTGACATCGGCCTCCGTGGCGAACGCGCTGCAGCACCTGCGCGGCACCGACCTGCCCCAGCCCGACCCGGTGCGGCGCGTGGCACGGCAAAAGAGCAAGACTTCGGACACAGTCGCGGTCAGCGGCATCGGCGACCTGATGTGCAACTTCGCTCGCTGCTGCCGCCCGGTGCCGCCCGAGCCGATCGTCGGCTACATCACGCAGGGTCGTGGCGTATCCATCCATCGCCAGGACTGCGGCAACTTCCTGGGACTGAACCGGCGCCACCCGGAGCGCATCATCGAGGTGGACTGGGGACAATCAGACACGGCAACGTACACCGTCGACCTGACCCTGCGGGCCCAGGACCGCACGGGCCTGCTGCGGGACATCAGCACGGTGCTGGCTGATGAAAAGGCCAGTATCGTCGACCTCTCGAGTCACACCGACAGGAAGTCGCTGCAAACCGTCATGGACATCAGTGTCGAAATTAAGGACCTGCCCACACTAAGCACGGCGATTACGCGGCTGGAACAATTGCCGAACGTAATCGCCGTTAAGAGAAAGGCTTAAGTCGCCCCGGCCGAGGGGCCTTTTTTGCCTTTGGCGATGTCGGTGGCCAGCGCCATCATCGACGTAAGGTCGCCGAGGTTGGCCGGCACGACGTAGGTGTTGCCGGTCTTGGCCAGGTTGCCGAACTCCCCGATGTACTGCTCGGCGACTCGCAGCTGCATGGCCTCGTTGCCACCTTCCTCCGTCAGCGACAGGGCAACCCGGCGCAGACCTTCGGCCGTTGCCGTGGCGACGGCGAGGATAGCCTCTGCCTCACCCTGCGCCTCGTTGATCTGCTGCTGTTTGGCAGCCTCCGACTCCTTGATGACTTTTTGCTTGTCACCCTCGGCCTGGTTAATCACCGCGTCGCGCTCACCTTCGGACGTCAGGATCACGGCACGCTTTTCACGCTCAGCGCGCATCTGTTTCTCCATCGCGCTGAGCACGTCATGCGGCGGGTTGATGTTCTTAATCTCGTAGCGCAGCACCTTGACGCCCCAGGGGTCCGACGCCTTGTCGAGTTCGGCTACGACGTTGGCGTTGATCGTGCCGCGTTCCTCGAACGTGCGGTCGAGGTCGATCTTGCCGATCTCTGAACGCAGCGTGGTTTGCGCGAGCTGGGCGATGGCGAACATGTAATTGCCGATGCCATACGACGCCCGGGTCGGCTCCAGTACCTGCAGGTAAAGGACGCCGTCGACGCCGACCTGCACGTTGTCCTTGGTGATACAGATCTGCTCGGCAATATCGACGGCCTGTTCTTTCAGCGTGTGCTTGTAAGCAACCTTTTCCATGAACGGAATGAGGATGTGAAAACCGGCGTCGAGTTTGCGAGCGAACTTGCCGAGCCGCTCGACGATGTACGCGTTCTGCTGCGGCACGATGACGGCCGTCTTGAACAGGATGATGACAATGACGACTACAACAGCCAGCGCGACAATCAGTGAGGTGTCCATATTCATTTCCATTTCCGTTTCCTTTGTTTGGCTTACTCAGCTTCGACTTTGAGCGTCAGGCCGTCGACCTCGACGACTTTCGCGGGGGCGCCGGCAGTGATGGCGGAGTCGCCCACATTCTTGATATTCCAGTCGCTGCCTCGGTACTGCGCGCGACCGCGGCCGCCCGGCGCGACTTCGTCAGCAACGGTAACGACTTCGCCCTTGTAGAGCTGCTCGTAGCCCA
>JASJCH010000013.1 GCA_030066075.1 Woeseiaceae bacterium | reverse complement strand
CGCGGCGATCCCGTTAGAGTTGGTGGTCTGCGACGGGGATCCATGGGAGGAAGCCCGCCGCTACTGCCGCGGACCCTTTAAGCCGTTCCGACTGGAGGAGGGAGAACTGCTCCGGGTACACGTCTTCCAGGGAAAAGGGCAGGCCGCGGTTGTGGTCGCCATTCACCACATCCTTGCCGACCACCAGGCCGTCGACGTGCTGACCGCGGAATTGAGCACGCTGTACGACGGTGAAGCGTCCGAACTTCAGCCGCCGCCGAACCTGGTGAGTACCTACGAGCAGCAAAGAACGAGCCTCGATGCCAGGCGTCCGGCACTGGAGCAGTTCTGGCGGTCATGCCTGGACGATCTGCCGGTCGCCGGGCCTCTGCCCCTGGCAGGAACGCACAGTGTCGCAGGGGACGGCAAGGGGGCGCTGATTCGCGCGCCGGCACGCGCTGGCCTCGCGGAACAGTGTCGTGACGCAGCCGCCAGGGAAGGCGTATCGCTGTACCAGTGGTTTCTCGCGGCCTGGACAGTGTTGCTGGGTCGCTACTACGACCGCGATGACATTCACCTTGCCACGATGTTCTCGACGCGAGTCGGCGCGCAGCAACAGGCAGCCCTGGGCTGCTTCCAGAACGTCCTGATCGTGCGGCCGGACCTCGAGGCAGCCGCGACGTTCCGCGATGTGCTGGAGGAGACACGGTCGGTCGTCGGCAATGCCATAGCACACGGCGGTTTGCCGCTGGACGAGGTTGCGCGCCTCGCGCCGGCACGCGCTGGCGGCGGCCAGCTTTTCTCCACACTGTTCACGCTGGTGTCCACGGCGCCCCAGCCCAGTCTGCTGTCGCGCGAAGTGCTCGAGGTGGAGGAGCTCGACTATGCGGGCACGGCGTTTGACCTGACGTTTTTCGTGATCACGTCCGACGAGGGGCTGACCTTTGCGGTTGAGTTCAACACCGGGGTCTATGACGGCGCGGAACTGGCGGCAATTTTCGATCACTACCAGGCGCTGCTCGCCAGTCTCGCGGCCGATGTCGACACCGACTGGCGGCGCTGCAGCCTCATTGGCGACAAAGGCCTCGAGGAACTGCGCGCAGACTGGCAGCGGATAACCACCGCGCCGGCGTCGACCGGACAATTGCACGACGCGTTCTACCGTCACGCGGAGTCTGAACCCGACGCTACGGCGTTGCGGTGGGATACAGACGGTGACCAACGCGAGATCAGCTACGGTGAGCTGGCGGCGCGCGCCGACGCCATCGCTGGTTATATCGATTCGGTCACTGGCGACGACGACACGACCGTCGCGGTGATCGGCTCTTGGCGGCCGGAGATGATCGCGGCAATGATCGGCGCGCTGCGCTCGGGGCGGAGCTACCTGCCGGTCGACGTGAACTATCCGCCGTCCCGAATCGAGCACATCCTGGCCGATGCCGGGCGGCCGCTGGTGTTGCTCCAGGATGGATTGCAGGCGCCTGACGGTTGCGTCGATCGCTGCCACTCGCTCAGCGACGCGTTGAGTTCGGGGCTGACGCCGGCAACGAACGCAGCCGGCGATATCGCTTACGTGGTCTACACGTCCGGGTCGAGCGGCAAACCGAAGGGCGTGCGTGTCAGTCACGGCGCCGCCGTGTACTCGACCGCGGAGCGGAGCGAGGTCTACTCGAATTGGCCGCCCGAGACGTTTCTGCTGTTATCCAGCTTCGCTTTCGACAGCGCCGTCGCTGGCTTGTGGTGGACCTTGTCGACAGGAGGCTGCCTGCGGCTTGTCGACCGGCAGACTGCGCGTGCGGCCGACGCTGTCGCCGAGCTGATTCATCGCGACGGCATTACCCATACGCTGTGTCTCCCGGGGCAGTGGAGCGACATCTGCCGCATCAGCGAGCAGCCGCTCGATTCCATGAAGCTCGTGATCGTTGCCGGAGAGGCGTGCACGGCAACCACTATCAGGAACCACTATGGACGCGCGGCCAGTGCCGCTCTCTTTAACGAGTACGGGCCGACCGAGATGGCGGTTTGGAGCACGGTCCACCCACTTGAACAGGGTGCCGGCGAGCCCGTCCCGATCGGCCGGCCCCTGAGCCTGACGCAAGCGCTCGTCGCCGACACTTATGGCAACCCGGTCCCGCGCGGGCTATCCGGCGAACTGGTGCTGGCCGGACACGGCATCGCCGAAGGTTACGTTGGAATGGCTAATGGCGGGTTTGTCAGCCATCCGCTTGACGAAGATGGCCGTGCTTATCGAACCGGGGACCGCGTGAGGGTTGGCAGCGATGGCCTGCTCTACTACCTGGGCCGCATCGACGAACAGGTCAAGCACCGGGGCTACCGCATCGGCATTGAATCCATCGAGCAGTCGCTGAGCGCCTCCGGGCCGGAAGTGGCGGTCATTCCATGGGACGGGCGGTCGCTGGAGGACCTGCTTGCCGCACTGCCCGAGGACCAGGCGCACGCCCTGGTCGACAAGTACCTGACCGGAAGAGCGTAGTTCCCTCAGGTCACGCTCTGTTCGATCTCCTCGACGACGACGGGAACCACGGACCTCGACATGAACGGGTCCCGCAATATGCCGCGGTGATCGGTGTCGAGAATGTGCATCAGGCAGTCCTCGTTGAGCCGTGGCTGCCAATCGCGGCCGATAAGCCAGGCGTTGTCGAGGCAAGCAATCAGCGTCGACGGGCCCGAATATTCGGACGGCTGGTACCTGAGACGGAGACTCTTGGTGCGAGCAAATTCGTAGGCGTCGGCTTCTTCGCGGGTTCCGGATGGACTGCCGTCGCTCAATACCGCTTCCCGGCGCTTCGCGGACAGCTCCGAAAGCCTGCGCCAGAAACGTGCACGGAGCGGATTGTTGACGAGCAGCCACTTGAGATAGGGATTCTGGCCCTGTTTCAGCTTCCCCGCTTTGTGGAGATCGAACTCGAACCACGCGCGGCGGCCATGCAGCAGCGAGGGTTCGATGAGAATTGTCAGTGCGGGTTCGCGCCCGGTTGACTGCAGCTGTCGCGCCACCTCGAACGCCACCATCGCCGAGAAAGACGAGCCGATCAGCAGGAAGTCGCCGTGGCCGCAGAGGTGGGAGATTTCGGCGGCAATGAACTCAGCCATGTGTTGAACACTGTCGTAGTGAATCTCGCGGTCGTCGTCGTCGCGCCACCGAAACTGCACACCGTAGATGCTCCAGTCTTCCCTCTGCGGTTTCAGCGCGTAGGCCAGGAGTGCCGACGAGAAGACGAAAACGGGCAGGCCGGACGTATTCTCACTGACCGGGTAGATGTAATCGTACTTGCGCTCGCTCTGTTCGTGCAGGAGCGCCGCGATACCGCGCGGAGTGGGGTGGTTGAGAAACTCCGTGATGCTGATGCGCTCACCACTACTTTCCTCGAGCTCCAGTATGCAATCGACAGCCAGCAGGCTGTGCCCGCCGAGTTCGAAGAAATTCGAATCAGGCCCGACGGCCACGCCGCCCAGCACCTTGCTGAATGTCGCGATGGCAGATGACATAACGCCGTTAGCACCAGTTTGGACAGCGTCGGCAGTCTCCGTTGCGGGCTGCTCCGGTCGGACGAGACCCGGCAACCCGCGCCTGTCGAGCTTGCCATGAGGGGTCCGTGGCAGGCTGCCGGTGGCTATGAAACGGGTCGGACGCTCGTGCTCCGGAAGCCGCGACGCCGCAGCGGCCCGCAGTGCCTCTGGATTGGCGTCTGAACCCTCTTCATAGACCAGCACGAGCTCCCTGACAGACGGTGGCGGCGACTCGCCAGAGCGCTCCATGAGCTCCCTGAATAGGCGCACCCTGTCCGTGTCGGAAAGCTGTTCCAGCTTGTTACTCAACTCACTCATTATGTCTACTGACTGACGTCATCAATCCCCGGCACAGTACAACTTTCTGTGGCGTTCTGCATAGCGTTGGCGCACACAAAATGTGTGCTAGATTTTGACAGGTCTGCGAGGCCAAACGCGGCGTCGATACGACCTGATATAAACATAAGAAACGCAATGGACCTCGATTGGAACAACGAAGAGCGCGACCTGTATGACGGCGTCGTCACGTTCTGCAAAGAAAGCCTGCAGCACGATGTCGGCGCGCTCGACGCCAACAGCGAATTCCCGAAAGAAGCGTGGCAAAGCTGTGCCGACTTCGGCGTGCTCGGCTGGCGCGTGCCGGCGGAACTCGGTGGCAAGGATTACCCCGCGAGCCTCGTCGCTTTCCTGATGGAAGCGTTCGGTTATGGCTGCGAGGACAACGGGCTGGCGTTCGCGCTCGGCACGCAGCTGTGGGGAGTCCAGACCGCCTTGCTGCAATTCGGCAACGAGGAACAACTCGAGAAGTACGTCCCGGGCATGTTGCGCGGCGAGCTGATCGGCGCCCACGCCATGAACGAAGACAGCAGCGGTTCCGATGCGTTCGCCATAGAAACCACTGCGGTTGCCGATGGCGATGATTTCCTGCTCAACGGCGAGAAGACGCTGGTCACCTTCGCGCCCAACGCCGACTTCGCGATCGTGTTCGCCAAGACGGCGCCGGACGCGGGCCAGTGGGGCATTTCGACCTTCCTCGTCGATGCCGATACGCCCGGTTACACGGCGAGTGAGCCGGACGAGATGATGGGACTCCGCACCGCCCCTTACGGTCGCGTGCTGCTCGAGGATTGCCGTGTCCCTTCCAGCTCGATGCTGGGCAAAACGGGCGCCGGCGCGAGTATCTTCGGTTTCATCCAGAGCTGGGAGCGGAGCCTCGTGCTGGCGCCGCACGTCGGTGCGATGCAGCGCCTGCTGGAACAGAGCCTGGCCTTCGCACGCGAGCGCAAGCGGGGCGGCGCCCCGATCGGCAAGCACCAGGCTATCGCGCACCGAATCGCGGACATGAAGCTGCGCCTCGAGACGGCGCGTCTGCTGCTGTACGACACGGTCCGCAAGCAGCAGGACGGCGCGGCCGACATGATGGGCTCCGCCTTGAGCAAGATTTATCTCAGCGAGTGCCTGACCCAGACGGCGCTCGACGCAGTAGCGATACACGGTGGCGACGGTTACCTCACCGAAGCCGGAATAGAGCGCAACCTGCGCGATGCAATCGGCGCAACGATTTACAGCGGTACCACGGATGTACAGCGCAACATCATTGCACGCCTGCTTGGCCTTTAATCAGGGACGATACGATGTTCGACTTTCTCATTCACTCGCCGGTCACCCATTTCGCGCGGACGACGCCGGATCACGTGGCGTTCAGTTGCAGCGGCGCCGAGCTCAGCTACGCCGAGCTCGACAGGGCGAGTAACCAGCTTGCTCACGCGCTGCTCGCTAACGGGATGCAGCAGGGTGACCGCATTGGCATTTACATGCACAAGTCCCTCGAACTGGGAACAGCCATTTACGGCGCGCTCAAGGCTGGGGGGATCTTCGTGCCGCTTGACCCGTTCATGCCGACCGAGCGCCTGCAGTTCATCCTGGACGACTGCGACATCCGGCACGTGATTAGCGCCGACGCGATGGCACCGAAGCTCGCGAAGCTGTCCGGTACCTTTGAGGGCTGGATTTACGGCGTCGACGTCGAACTCGATTTGCAGACCACAGGCTGGCAGCACATCAAGGATCTGGCCGATACGAAACCCGACGTCTGGATCGTGGACCAGGATCTCGCTTACATCATGTATACGTCCGGGTCGACCGGTCAGCCGAAGGGCATGATGCACAGCCATCACGGCAGCATCAGCTACGCGCGCTGGGGCGCACAGCACGTCGGGCTGGCCGCGGCGGATCGAGTCGCGAGCCACGCGCCGCTGCATTTCGACCTGAGTATCTTCGACTTCTTCTCGACCTCACAGTCCGGCGCGACGGTCGTGCTCGTGCCGGAGCCGGTCACCAAGTTCGCGGCGAGCTGGACCGAGTACATCGAGAAGGAGCGCATCAGCGTTGTCTTCACCGTGCCGTTTACGCTCATCGACATGATGCAGCGGGGGGCGATGGACAAGCGCGACCTGTCATCGCTGCGCTGGGTGCTGTTCGGCGGTGAACCGTTTCCGCCCAAGCATCTGCGGGAACTCATGGAACAGCTGCCCGACGTTCGCTGGACCAATGTCTACGGACCGGCGGAGGCGCCCTCGTGCACGGTCTACGATTTGCCACCTCACCCCGAGCCGTTTCCCGAGCCGGTCCCGATCGGCACCGTGTCGGTCAACTCGCACGACCTGATTATCGACGAAGACGATCAGGACTGCGGCATCGGCGAGGAAGGGGAGCTGTGCATCCGTAGTTCCACGCTGACCAAGGGCTACTGGAACCGCCCGGATCTCAACGAACGCGTCTACCTGTACCGGGACAGCTTCGGACCGTTCCCGGACGTCTGGTTCCGGACCGGCGACATGGTCGTGCGCCACGAGGACGGCCTGTTGCGCTTTCTCGGCCGCAAGGACCGCATGGTCAAGACGCGCGGGCACCGCGTCGAGCTGGATGAGGTCGAGGCGGCGCTGGCGACACACGCCGACGTCCTGGAGGCCGCGGCTTTCGTGGTTCCCGACGACATGGGCAGCAAGTCGATAATGGCTGCGGTCAAACTGCGAGAAACGTCGGGCGCCGAGGTGGGCGACCTGCTGCAGCACGCGCGCACCAAGCTGCCGGGCTATGCCGTGCCGCAGAACCTGTTGGCCGTGAGAGAGTTTCCGCGCACGAGCAGCGGCAAGATCGATCGCAAGGAAATCATCAACCAGTTTGTCAATACCGGTGCCGCATGAATATCGACGCGCTTCGTGAATACATCCAGACCGAGATCCTCAACGATCCGAAGTTCGTCATCGACGCGGACCAGGACCTGCTGCTGTCCGAGACGCTCAATTCACTCAGTGTGACGCTGCTCATCGCGCACATCGAAACGACCTGTGACGTGCACATTCCGCCGGAAGACGTGACGCTCGAGAATTTCAGTACGTTGCGGAGTATTGAGACCTACATCGGCAGTATTGCCAATTAGCCAGCAGCCCGCCTGACTGGCGGCGAGCTGGCGATGTCTGCGATTACCAGTGATAGGTGACTGACGTCCGTACCGAGAGCGGCTCGAGCGGGCGGTAGTGTATGTCCTCGACACCGTCCACAGGCTCACCGGGCAACCGCGACGCGTAGTAATACGCGATGTCGTAGTCGTTCGAGTCGAACAGGTTGAACACGTCCAGCCTGAAGCTGAAGTCGCCCATGCGGTAGCCACCGCCGATATTGACGAGCATTGACGACGGCGCGCGCACTGAATCATCTTCGATCAGCGGCGCCTCGCCGAGGTACCGTGCCCGCGCCGAGATAAACAGCCCGTTATCCCAGGCGGCGTTCAGACCCAGCGTCGCGCTCGACTCGATGGCGCCGGGTATCTCGCGCCCGTCGCCGGTGTCCTTGTCGAACTCGGAATCGGTGTAAGTGTAAGCAAAGTTGATAGCCAGCCAGTCCGTGGCCTGGTAGAACGTCGACAGTTCGACGCCGACGCGCGTCGTGGCGCCGAGCGCTTCGGTGGTGCCTGCGTCACCGACGAACAGCAGCTCCGAGTCAAGGTTCAGCCAGAAGGCCGTCGCCGTGGCGTTGAAGCGATCCTCGCGCTCGAAGCGCAATCCCAGTTCCGCGCCGTTCGACTGCACCAGGGCATCGACCGGATCAACCGGGTCGCCGCTCACCGGGTCCACGGTGATGGTGTTGCCGCGCACGTCATTCGAATGAAAGCCGCGCCCCCAGTTGGCATAGAGCTCGGCGGAATCGCTGACCTTGTAAGCAATGTTCAGCGTCGGGCTGACGAGGAAATCATCCCCATCGCCGCTGTTCTCGGCGCGCAGCGCGCTGACATCCCAGTCGTAGTAGTCGGCGCGCACCCCGACAGACGTACGCAGGTCGCTCCGTGGATTGAATTCCAGCTCCGCATAGGCGCTGGCGGATAGCTGGTCGACCGAGTCGGTGCGCACCGCTTCACGCCGCTGTCGCTCGGTGGTCTTGAAGAGGCCCACCTTGCGAATGTCGTCATACCGAATGTCGCCGCCCCAGTTAATGCCTATCTTTGTGTCGGTCGAGCCATCGAGCCGCAGGCCATAGATGCGTCGGTCGTCGATCTGTTCGAACTGGTCACCGTTGACCGGATCGTCCAGCAGGTAGGTGAAATTGGAGTAAAGGCCAAAGTCGTAATCCACGGCGTAGGCCGTCGCGCGCCACTGATCGTTGCCGATATCGCCGGTCAGGCTGTAGCGGTCGGTGCGGCCGCCGAGATCCGGATCAATGAACCCGAGTTCGTCAATGAGCCCGGATTGAACGGCACGACGGGGTATCTGGTCGGTCGAGTTCCAGGTCCCGGAATAGCCGTGCAGTGCGAAATGGGTTTCGAGGTCCCCTGCCGAGCCGGCGTAACTTGCGTAAAAGCGCGTCTGGGACAGGTCCTCATCGAGTTCCCAGGGGCCGCTGTAGGTCGTGTAATCATAGGCGCCCGTGATCGTGCCGCCGGCGAATTCACCGGTCGCGCCCGCGACCGCCCGGTAGTAGTCGTCCAGGCCTGCGGTCATGTTGAAGAACGACTCGTCGAGGCTTTCGTACATATCGAACTGGACGCTGCCGGCCGAGGAGAAGTCGCCGATGGCGGCGGAGTAGGGACCCTTCTTGTACGTTGTTCGCTCGACGAGCTCCGGAATGATGAAGTTCAGGTCGAGGTAACCCTGGCCGTGCCCGTGCGTACGCATGTTGACAGGCACGCCGTCGACGAACGCCGAGAAGTCGGTGCCATGGTCGAGGTTGAAGCCGCGCAGAAAGTACTGGTTGGCCTTACCGGTGCCGGAGTGCTGCGTGGCCACCATGCCGGGCACCGCCTCTGCCAGCTCGCCGACGCGCAGCATCGGCGGCAGCCGGATGTCGTCGTAAGCAACGATGCCCTCGGAGGCGGAGTTGGCTGTGCCAATCATCTCCTGGGCTCGGCCGTAGACGATGAGTTCCTCCACGAGCTCGGTGCTGCCCTCGTGGGAAAGTGCGATGTCCGACCACGCGACAGCGCAGACGATAAGGGTTACGGAAATAGTGCGCATTGTTATTGCCGCCTCTTGTTGGGCAGTTGGTCTTTTCAGAAAAGCCTACGCGAAAACTCCGGAGGGCGAAATCACGAAAAATGATTTTGTTAAATAAATCGGAAACTTGTTACACTTTTTTACGATAGTTCTAATGAGGCACCAGCCCCTTCTCAAAGCCCATCAGCAATCTGTCAGCGAGAAATCACATCGCAGTCAGGCGAATGCACAACGATATCGCGATCCTCAAGGCTCACCCATTGAGCTGCGAGGAGACAAGCCATGACACGCTGCGGAAAGGCCAATCAGGGCACGGTCGGGTACCTGCTGATTCTTGTAATATTTGCGTTAGTCGCCGCGCCAGCGTTTGGCTGATGCGTCGAGCGACAATACTATCCGGCATTGACTCGTCAGCTTTTGCGTGACGAAGCAGAGAATGAAGTTCCAGGTGGTGCTGGAATGGAGGACAGAGCATGAAGACATTTGCCAGGCTGCTGTTGACGGCAGCGTTCGCGGTTCCCATGGTCGGCTGCGTCGCCGGCCAGACGCTGGACATCGACTACCAGCCGACGACCGAACTCGTCGCACCCGACGGGTCGACCGCCGTGCGGGTTACGGTCGAAGATAAGCGACCGTTCGTCGTGTCCGGTGACAAAGGGCCATACTACGTCGGCCATTATCGCGCCGGTTTCGGTAACCCGTGGGACGTTACGACCGAGGGCCGCGAACCGCTCGCCGACATCATTGCGGCGGATCTCGTCGAAGAACTCGAGGCGCTCGGTTTTATGACTGAGGGCGAGGGTCGCCGAATGGCGGTCACGATCAACGACTGGAATTTTGACGGCTACCAGAACGGCCATGTCTGGTATGACATTGCCATCGTGCTGACCGAAGCGGACGGCACGGAACTGTATTCCGGTTCCATCGAGGACGATGTCGGCGTCACGGGCACGTTGTCCGGCATTAAAGGTGGCATGGAACGTGATATGCCGCAGATCTATAGCGCAGTGATCCTGCGCATGGTTCGCGACAACGATGCCCTGATGGCTGCGCTCAAGAGCTGATCGCGCGACTACCCGGGCATCGAACGTGCCGGGTCCCAATCGTCAGCGAGGACATGGCTGGCGACGCGCTCTTCACGACCCGCGAGGCCGAGTTCCCGGCCGATGAGACGGATGGCCGCATCGGCCTGGCTCTGACCTCTGAAGCCTGTGCCGACTATGATCTTGCGGCCGGACTGGTCTACTGCGTAAACGTTGTAGTGCATCACGTGCTTGCCGCCGCCCTGCTGCTGGAAGTGGCTGCCCGTTTCGAAATGGCGGAACTCGTGTTTACCCATCTGCCGGCGGACTAACGGAAATCCCAGCCAGCGCCGCACCGTCCTGAAGCCGCTGGCGTCGCGCGTGACTTCGAGCGAGTTGAACATGCCGTAAAGGGCCAGCAGCGCAACCAGCGCGCCGAGGCCGCCGAACACCGTGCCGAAAAAGCGCTGGCCCTCCTCGATAACGATGTAGGTCCCGATCGTGGCGAATGTCCCGCCGACGATGAACCCGACGAGGTGCGACCAGACGTTGCGCAGCATCGGGTAGAGCATACTGCGGCCGCCCATACCTGTGACGAAGCGAATGTGCCGTCTGACGGCTCTCTCGGCCCTGATCGTCTGTTTCTCGCGACCCCGGTCCACGGCAAGCTGCGACAGCTGGCGTGACTCGACTCCCGTGGCGTACACCGGTATCTCGAAACTACGGTCGAGGTCCGTGCCTTCGAGCTCACCGGCCAGGTCGAGTCTCCAGAGAAAGTAGTTCTCCTCCTCGCGCAGGGCGTCGGACTCATCGAGACCTTCGGGTACATCGAAGCGAAAAGTCAGTCGCGTGCCGGACCCCGTCGACTCGGAATGGGCAACGATCATGTCCTGCCACATCGCGCGCTCCTTGCGGCTGCGATTCCTGCCGCTGCCGGAGACGTAGCTGCGGAGGTTCGTCAGCGTCAGCTGGAACTCGTTGGCGGCATCGTAAGGGACATTGAGCTCCACGGTGCCGCCGACATGGCCGCCGATCGAGCCAGGGTACGGATCGAGCGTGACGGGCGTAGGCCCGAATCGCCGCCACTCGAGCGTGCGCCGGATCGCCCAGGCGAGCAGCCCGATGCCGACCAGCGGGAACAACAGGCCCACGAGCGCGATGGTGTTCTGCTTCTCGACGACTTCCCCATAGAGCGCGAAGGGCAGGGGCGCCGAGACCAGGTTCCAGACCGCCGCAAACAGCCAGATGCCTACCATCGAGGCCTTCGAACTCGAGCCAATCGTCGCTGTTTGCCAGGCATCGTCGAGCAACCACGGGCTGTCGGTGTAGCGTGGGTCGGTCTGGTCCTTTTCCGGAGGAACTCGCCATGCAAAAACCAGCATGCCGCCGCCGAAACCGCCAAAGACGAGCAGGAAGATCGACTTGAAGCCCACCAGGCCCCAACGAATGCCGCGATCGATGACGGCTTCAGCGGGGTTGTCCGGATTAACCCAAACGAGAATGTCGTTGCCGTTTGAAAGGGCGCGGCTCAGCTCGGAGCCGATCTCTCGCTGGTAGTCACCGATGTTGTCGGCGCCGCCGCTGACGCTGACGCGGTCGGCGGTATACGAGATCCCGCCGATCAAATAGGTGTAACGGGCATAGGCCTCGTAGGTATCCGCGTCGTCGCCGCTGTGCCGCGTGTAACCGCCCTCCAGCAGCCGCGCCTCGACCTGCACCCAGTCGCCCATCCGGTAGACGTCATAGACTGCGGTGCTGATCGACCACATCATCCAGACGCCAACGCCGAAAAACGGCAGCGCGAACAGGGTCATGAAGATCTTGCCTTTCATGCCACCCACGGTAGCAACGTGAGGCAAGTCGCGCCGTGACGGCCGTCTTATTCCTTCTCAGCGCGTCGGCAGGCGTTTTTCAGCGATATCAACAGCTTATGGTGCCTGGCGAGCAGCTTCGCATAAGGCAACTCGTGCCGGCCGGCCTTGGCGCGCAGCAGCTGCCGCGTCAGCCGCTTCTCGGCCGGGCTCCAGTTGTCGGCGGCTACGGCGGCGATGATCGGCGCCAGCCCGCTCGATTCGCGGCGCGAAGCCGGTCCGGCAGCCGCCAGCGACCGCGTCGCCAGCAACGACACCATGTCGAACCAGCGCTCGTCGAAGAACTCGCCGGCCCGGGCGCCGGGCAGGGCCAGGTGCATGTCGCAGCTCGCCAGTCTGCGCAATACCTGCACGCTGCTGCGGTAAGTCCGGTCGCGACGAATGTGAGCCGACTCGGATCGCGCCAGTTCGCGCACGTCGGCTGCGACGGGCCGGTAACCAAGCCGGTAGTAGAACCAGAATGCGCCGCTCTTCAGCGCCTCGGCATTGTCGCCGCCGAACTGGTAGGCGTTGGCAATGAACCGCGTGCAGCCCGTGAGTGCGTGGTAGACGCGCATGACCTGTGTCCAGAGATACGCTGCCTCGCTGCGGCGGAACTCGTCGAAAATGTTAATGCCGGTGTTGACCTGCCGAAACAGCGCGCTGGCGCCGCCGTAGCCGATCGGTACGCCGTTGGCCAGCAGCAGGTAGCCCATCGTGCACTCGAGCGGGAAACGATGCCCGGGCAGCAGCCCGAAGACAGCCACCGAGATGCCGCAGCCCACGTCGGCGAGGTAAACCTCGTCCGGGTTGGCGTAATTGAAGTGGTAGGTCTCGCGGTAGCGTACGGCCAGCGAGGCCATTGCAACGTCGATCATACGCCGGCCCTGGCGCCGCGGCAGCAGGCGGATGCCCTCGAGCGGCTCCATGATTGCCTGCTTTGGCGAGCGGGGTCGCGGGCGCATGCCATCGTCCCGAATCGCGGTGCTCGATGGCCGCAGCCGATTTCGGGCCTTTGAATAGCGGCTGCCCGCCAGGTCCCATGCCAGCGGGATTTCCGCGGCATCGTAGAGCTGCGACCAGAATGGTTGCAGTTTGCGGTCGCCGAGCTGGTCCATGAGCCAGTCGAAATCGGGGGTAGCGCCGCGCGCCTCGTCCAGCCAGTCGCGCGTGCTCGCCCAGCCGCTGTCGAAGTAGTCGTCCTCCGCCGGGTGCATGACCCTGGCCAGCAACTCGTCGAGGCGCGTCGTGTCGTCGAAGTCGTCCCAGTCGATTGCCAGTTCCCCCGGGCAGCGGCGCGCCAGCCAGCGGGCGACCGGGAACGAAAAGCTGTAATAGACCGGTTCCTCGGCGACTGTCCGCAGGTTCCGCAGCGCCTCGCGGTGGGCGTCGGCAGTGGCGGGAAACGCAGCGTCAAACAGGGACATGGCGGTAACCATGCGAAACGCCGGGGGCAGCCGGCAATAGGTAGATGCCGTTGCCCGAAACAACCGCTATAATTGCCGGCTGGCAAGCGAAAGTGGCGGAATTGGTAGACGCGCTGGCTTTAGGTGCCAGTGGGGCAACCCGTGAGAGTTCGAGTCTCTCCTTTCGCACCAAGCCCGTTTGCTAAACAAAATATTGTTTTTAATAAAGATTATTGATCACGGGCGACTATCCTGGTCGCCCGATGATCGTTAGAGGGAAGTAACATGCAGGTGACTGTCGAGTCGACCGGGACGCTGGAACGACGCATGCGCGTCGAGCTGCCGGCCGAACGCATAGAGCAGGAGGTCGCATCCCGGCTCAAGTCCGTGGGCCGCACGGCCAAGCTCAAGGGTTTCCGGCCGGGCAAGGTGCCGCCCAAGGTCGTCAAGCAACGCTACGGCAAGCAGATCCGCCAGGAAGTGCTCTCGGAGCTGATGCAGAAGAGCTACACGGACGCGGTCATGCAGGAAAACCTGAACCCGGCCGGCGGCCCGCGCATCGAGACCGAGGACAGCAAGGACGACAAGAACTTCGCCTATGTGGCCACGTTCGAGATCATGCCCCAGGTCGAGCTCAAGGACCTCGACAAGATCGAGGTAGAGGTGCCCGAGGTCGAGATCGGCGACAAAGACATGGATGAAATGATCCTGCGCCTGCGCCGGCAAAAGGCCACCTGGAATGAGGTGGACCGCAAGAGCGCCGAGGGCGACAGGGTAATCTGCGACTTCACGGGCACGCTCAAGGGCGAGGAGTTCGAGGGCGGCAAGGGCACCGACGTGCCGGTCACCCTGGGCCTGGGCCAAATGCTGCCCGACTTCGAGAAGGGCCTGACCGGAGTTGCGGCCGGCGACGAGAAGTCGATCAAGGTCAAGTTCCCCAAGAACTACCACGCCGAGGACCTGGCCGGGCAGAAGACCGAGTTCGCGATCAAGGTGCACCGCGTCGAAGAAGAGACGCTGCCGCCGGTCGATGACGAGCTGGCAGCGATGTTCGAGGTTACCGAGGGGGGCATCGAGCAGTTCATGAACGACGTGCGCGACAACATGGAGCGCGAGGCCGAAGAAAAGGCGAAGGGCGACGTGCGTGAGCAGCTCATGGAAGGCCTGCTCGACAAGAACCCGATCGAAGTGCCGCAGACGCTGAAGCACCAGGAGGCGCACTCGATGCAGCACGAGGCCATGCAGCGCCTCGGCATCGAGGACCACGACCAGGCGCCGCCGATTGCCAACTTCGAGGAAATGGCCGAGCGGCGCGTGCGCCTGAGCCTGCTCGTGAGCCAGCTGATCTCGGACGAGAAAATTACCGTGGACGACGCCAAGGTCAGGGAGCACGTCGAGAAGTTGTGCGCCAGTTACGACAACTCCGAGGACATGGTCAACCTGTACCTGGGCAATCCCCAGATCGTGCAGCAGATCCAGCCGGTCGTTCTCGAGCAGCAGGCGTTCGACTGGTTGCTTGAAAACGGCAAGAGCAGCACAAAGAAGGTAGGATTCACCGAGTACATGAATCCGTAAAGGAACACCGATGAGCGAGACAGCACTGAACCTGGTCCCGATGGTCGTCGAGCAGACGGCCCGGGGAGAACGCGCCTACGATATCTACTCGAGGCTCCTGAAAGATCGCCTGATATTCGTGGTTGGTCCGGTCGAAGATCACATGGCCAATTTGATCGTCGCGCAGCTCCTGTTCCTGGAGTCGGAGAACGCGGACAAGGACATCCACCTGTACATCAACTCGCCGGGCGGCATCGTGACCGCGGGCCTGTCGATCTACGACACGATGCAGTTCATCAACTGTGACGTTTCCACGATTTGCGTCGGCCAGGCCGCCAGCATGGGCGCGCTGCTGCTCGCGGGCGGCACCAAGGGCAAGCGCTTCGCGCTGCCGCACTCGCGCATCATGGTTCACCAGCCGAGCGCCGGCTACCAGGGCCAGGCCACGGACATCAGCATCCACGCCAAAGAGACGCTCGAGCTAAAGGCGCGGCTCAATGAAATTATGGCAAAGCACACGGGTCAAAGCGTAGATGTGATCGAACGCGACCTGGAGCGCGATAACTTCAAGAGCGCAAGAGACGCACAGGATTACGGCATCATCGACCACGTACTGGTCGAGCGCAAGGAAATGAGCGACGAAGCCAAGAGCTGATCTCTTTAATATCAGTCACTTAGCACCAGCCCCTTTCTCGAGTGGGACAGGCTCCTTTGCACCAAAAAATGCACCGTGTTATATACACAACCAGCCGTAACAGGCTGATTTTTAAGTTAAGCAAGGCACCTCTGTATGAGCGACGATTCCCGCGGTAAGAACGAAGACGGCAAACTCCTCTACTGTTCTTTTTGCGGCAAGAGCCAACACGAAGTTCGCAAGCTGATTGCGGGCCCCTCCGTTTTCATCTGCGACGAGTGCGTCGAGCTCTGTAACGACATCATTCGCGAAGAGCTCGAGGATACGGGCGACCCCGGGCACGACAAGCTGCCCAAGCCTATTGAAATCAAGGAAATCCTCGACGAGTACGTGATCGGCCAACAGCGCGCGAAGAAAGTGCTGTCCGTCGCTGTCTACAACCACTACAAGCGCCTGCATGATCGCATCGACGATCGCAATAAGGACGACATCGAACTCGCCAAGAGCAACATCCTGCTGATCGGTCCCACGGGCTGCGGCAAGACGCTCCTGGCCGAAACTCTCGCGAGGCTGCTGAACGTCCCGTTCACGATCGCTGACGCCACGACGCTCACCGAGGCCGGCTACGTCGGTGAGGACGTCGAGAACATCATCCAGAAGCTGCTGCAGAAGTGCGACTATGATGTCGACAAGGCGCAGACGGGCATCGTTTACATCGACGAAATCGACAAGATTTCGAGAAAGTCCGACAACCCCTCGATCACGCGCGACGTATCCGGTGAGGGCGTTCAGCAAGCGCTGCTGAAGCTCATTGAAGGCACGATCGCATCGGTTCCTCCCCAGGGAGGCCGCAAGCACCCGCAGCAGGAATTCCTGCAGGTGGACACGGGCAACATCCTGTTCATTTGCGGCGGCGCGTTCGCGGGCCTCGACAAGATCATCCTCAATCGCTCCTCCAAGAGCGGCATCGGCTTCGTGGCCGACGTCAAAACCGAGGAGAATGAGCAGTCAATCGGCGAGCTTCTGCATGAAGTCGAGCCGGAAGACCTTATCCGCTACGGACTTATCCCCGAATTCGTCGGCCGTCTGCCGGTCGTGGCGACGCTCGAGGAACTTGACGAGGATGCACTCGTCCAAATCCTCCTGGAGCCGAAGAACGCGCTGACGAAGCAATACCGCAAGCTGTTCGAAATGGAAGGTGTGGAACTCGAGTTCCGCGACGATGCACTCGCCGCAGTGGCGCAACGCGCCATGGAGAGGAAGACGGGTGCACGTGGCCTTCGCACGATCCTCGAAAATGTGCTGCTCGACACGATGTACGACTTGCCGTCATCCACGAGCGCAAAGAAAGTGGTCGTGGACGAAGCCGTCGTCACGGGCGAGAACAAGCCTTACGTCATTCACGAGTCGGACGAATCGCCGACCGCGAACGTCGAACAGCAGCAACCGCCGAGACCCACGGGTTCCGACGGCGCCTGATGTAGGAGCGCCCCATGGGCGCGACTGTTTCAATTCGCGGCCATAGGCCGCTCCTACGTGTTGAATTCGCAGCATTCGTCCCAATCTCGATCGCATCTTGAAGCGAGGTATTTTTAGGTGTCTGAAGACGATCTGGTAACTCCAACTGGAAGACGATTCGCACGGCGTGCCCGTCCTGCCGTTGCGCGACGTGGTCGTGTATCCCCACATGGTCATCCCGCTGTTCGTCGGCCGCGACAAGTCCATCGTCGCGCTCGACAAGGCGATGGGCTCGGGCAAGCGCATCCTGCTCGTGGCGCAGAAAGCCGCGGACATGGACGATCCGCAGCCGTCAGACCTGTATGAGGTGGGCACGCTAGCGACGATCCTGCAGCTGCTGAAGCTGCCTGACGGCACGGTCAAGGTGCTGGTCGAGGGTTCGGAGCGCGCGCTGATCGACCGCTTCAACGTTGGCGACCACTTCTCCGCCGAAATTTCGACGCTGGCGGAAGAAGACCGCCACGACGAGCGCGAGATCGATGTGCTGGTGCGCTCGATCATCGCCCAGTTCGAGCAATACGTGAAGCTCAACAAGAAGGTGCCGCCCGAGATACTGACGTCGCTGTCGGGCATCGATGAGCCGGGCCGCCTCGCCGACACCGTGGCCGCTCATATGGCGCTCAAGCTGTCCGAAAAGCAGCGCATTCTCGAGATCCAGGACGTGAAAACGCGCCTGGAGCAGATCCTCGGCATTATCGAGGGCGAGATCGACGTGCTGCACATCGAGAAACGCATCCGCGGCCGCGTCAAGCAGCAGATGGAGAAGAGTCAGCGCGAGTACTACCTGAATGAGCAGATGAAGGCCATTCAGAAGGAACTCGGCGAGATGGAAGACGCGCCGAACGAGCTGGCGGACCTCGAGAACAAGATCGAAAAGGCCGGCATGACCAAGGAGGCCAAGGAGAAGGCCACCTCTGAACTCAACAAGCTCAAGCTGATGTCGCCGATGTCGGCTGAAGCCACGGTTGTGCGCAACTACATCGACTGGCTGCTCAAGGCGCCCTGGAAGAAGCGCAGCAAGGTCCTCAAAGATCTCAAGCGCGCCGAGGAAGTCCTCGAGGAAGATCACTACGGGCTCGAGAAGGTCAAGGAACGCATCCTCGAGTACCTGGCGGTACAGCAGCGCGTCAAGCGCCTCAAAGGCCCCATCCTGTGCCTCGTTGGTCCTCCGGGCGTGGGCAAGACCTCGCTGGGCCAGAGCATCGCTCGCTCGACCAACCGCAAGTTCGTGCGGATGTCACTGGGTGGCGTCCGTGACGAAGCGGAGATTCGCGGCCATCGCCGTACTTACATCGGCTCGATGCCGGGCAAGATTATCCAGAACCTCGGCAAGACCGGCGTGCGCAACCCGCTGTTCCTGCTGGACGAGGTCGACAAGATGGCCATGGACTTCCGTGGCGATCCGTCGTCGGCGCTGCTCGAGGTCCTCGATCCCGAGCAGAATTCGACGTTCCAGGATCACTACCTCGAGGTCGATTTCGACCTGTCGGACGTGATGTTCGTCTGCACGGCCAACAGCCTGAATATCCCGGCGCCGCTGCTCGATCGCATGGAAGTCATTCGGATCCCCGGTTACACCGAGGACGAAAAGCTCAATATTGCGCTGCGCTACCTGATTCCGAAGCAGATGAAGGAAAACGGTCTCAAGGAGAAAGAGCTGCACATCTCGAAGAGCGCCGTGCTCGACATCATCCAGCACTACACGCGCGAATCGGGTGTCCGCAACCTCGAGCGCGAAATCTCCAAGATCTGCCGCAAGGTCGTTAAGTCGCTGCTGCTCAAGCCGCGCGATTCGCGCGTCTCGATAACGCCGAAGAGCATGGAGAAGTACCTGGGCGTGCGCCGCTATCGCTACGGGATCGCCGAGGACAAGGACCAGGTCGGCCAGGTAACGGGCCTCGCCTGGACCGAAGTCGGCGGTGAGTTGCTGACCATTGAAGCGGCCGTCGTACCGGGTAAGGGCAAGCACTCCTACACGGGCCAGCTGGGCGAAGTCATGACTGAATCGATCCAGGCCGCGATGACCGTGGTTCGCTCCCGCGCCAACGTTCTCGGCGTCAACGAGGACTTTCACCAGACCGTCGACGTGCACATTCACGTGCCCGAAGGAGCCACTCCGAAGGACGGACCGTCTGCGGGAGTTGGCATGTGTACGGCACTGGTGTCGGCATTAACCGACATCCCCGTGAAGAGCACTGTAGCCATGACCGGAGAGATCACGCTGCGTGGCGAAGTACTGCCGATTGGCGGCCTCAAAGAGAAGCTCCTGGCGGCTCATCGCGGCGGTATTACGACGGTGTTAATACCCGACGAGAACAAGAAGGATCTGGCGGAAATTCCGAAGAACATCAAGGACAAACTGACGATAGTTCCAGTGAAATGGATAGACGAAGTCCTGGAACATGCGCTCGCTCACATGCCCTTGCCGGAGGCCTCGAAAAAGGACGACGAAGCAGAGGCGAAATCGCCCGCTGATGAGTCGAAATCCGAGGATATCGTCCGACCCCACTAAATCGCTGAAACCCGCATGGTTAAAGGAAATTTGACCGCGAATAGGGCGATTGGTATAAGCTTCGCAACCGCGCGGGGATGCACGGAGCCGCGCGTGGGCATTCAGCGGATTGCGCCGTAACAGCGCACTCGTTGGATTGATCAAAATAACTTAATCAATCTGCAAGGGTGAAAGTATGAACAAGGGTGAATTGGTAGAAGCAGTAGCAGCCGCGGCAGGTCTGTCTCGGGCTGACGCAACGAAGGCCGTCGACGCGACCCTCGACGCGATCCAGGGCACGCTGGCAAATGGCGGTTCGGTATCGCTCGTTGGCTTTGGCACGTTCTCGGTCAAGGCTCGCGCCGCTCGCATGGGACGCAACCCGCGGACCGGTGAAGCGATCCAGATCGCGGCCAGCAATGTTCCGGGTTTCAAGGCTGGCAAAGGCCTGAAGGATGCCGTAAACTAGCGCGCCGCTCGACCCAGGGGGCCGAGCATTTACCGTATCTCGGGTGCTTAGCTCAGCTGGTAGAGCATCGCCCTTACAAGGCGAGGGTCGGCGGTTCGATCCCGTCAGCACCCACCAAGACACGGAGCGGTAGTTCAGTTGGTTAGAATACCGGCCTGTCACGCCGGGGGTCGCGGGTTCGAGTCCCGTCCGCTCCGCCACTGAAAAGACAAAGCCTCGCCCTTCGGGCGGGGCTTTTTCTTTTCTGGCGCTGCTCACGGATTGGAGCCTGCGAAGCGGGTTTGACAAATCGCGGCGCAGCCCGATTTGGACGCCCGAAGGGCGCCCCGCAGGGGTGAGGCCCAAAGGGCCGAATCAATCCCGTCCTAATTGTTTGGAACTGTGGGATTTTCCCGTTACCTACAGTAGAATCCTCCGCCTCGTTAAGTCCTTGTAAGTCCAGATATGCTCACGAAAATTCGCGAAAGCTTCACCGGCTGGATCGCCTTCGCAATCCTTGCCCTGATCGGCATCCCGTTCCTGTTCCTCGGCTATGGTAGCTACGACTTCCTCGGTGGGCCTTTCGCCGCCAAGGTCGACGGCAGCGAGATCGGCGTGCTCGAGTTCGAGCAGGCCTACCGCCAGCAGGTGGAGATGAACCCGGGGCTGGCCGAACTGCCCGAGGAATTTCGCGTACAGGTCCGCCAGGGCGTATTGGAGTCGCTGATTCGCGAGCGCCTGGTCAACATGCATGTTCTCGGCCAGGGCTACCAGATTTCCGACGAGATGCTCGACCGCACGATCCTCAGCATTCCCGATTTCCAGGTTGAGGGCGTCTACGACGAAGAGACGGCCAATGCGATCCTGCTGCAAAACGGCATGACGCCGGCGCAGTTCAAGGGCGCGCAGCGCAATAGCATGCGCAACAACCAGCTGCGTCGCGCCATCGGCGGTTCGTCAATCGTGACGCCGGCCGACTACCGCCGCTTTCTCAACCTGATCGCCGAGCAACGGCTGGTATCGCTGGCGACGTTCGACATCGCGAGCGCCACGAGCGAGGTCGAGGTCACGGACGAGATGATCACGGCGTTCTACGAGACCAATGACACGCTGTTCCTTACCGAGGAGTCGGCGGACGTCGAGTTCATCGAAGTGCGTCGCGACGCGGTCGCCGAGACCATCGAGGTCACGGAAGACGCCTTGTACACGTACTACCTCGATAACCAGGATCGCTACCTGCAAGACGAGCAGCGGCGAGCGCGCCACATCCTGATCCTGAGCCAGGACGACGAGGCGGCCGCCGAGGCTGAGGCCAATGATCTGCTGGCGCGCCTGCAGGCCGGTGAGGCGTTCGCGGAGCTCGCGGCCGAGTTCTCCGACGATACGCTGACGGCCTCCAATGGCGGCGATCTCGGAGCACTGACGCTGTCGCAGCTTTCCGAGGAACTCGGCGGCGCGGTCTTCTCGATGTCCGTGGGCGATATCGAGGGTCCGGTGCGGACCGACTTCGGATTCCATGTCGTGCAGCTTGACGAGATCCTGGAGCAGGGGCCGCTGCCGCTGGAACAGGTGCGCGGGGAGTTGCTGACCGAGCTGCGTCAGAACGAGGCCGAGGACGCGTTCCGCGATCTCGAGCAGCAGGTGTCGGACGCGTTGTTCGACGCGCCCGACATGCAGGCCATTTCCACCGCCACCGGTCTCGAGGTGCAAACCGCGACCGGCTTTACGCGCTCGGGCGGCGAGCCGATCGGCATGAACCAGGCGGCCATCGATGCAATCTTCGACGCCATGGTGCTGTTCGACGGCCAGATTTCCGAGGTCATCGAGTTGGACGCCAACCGATCGGCTATCTTCAGGGTGACGCAGCATAACGAAGCCGCGCGGTTGCCACTCGACGACGTGCGTGACGAGATCGCGGCGCGGATTCGTGACCAGGAAGCGCAGACGATCATCTTCAATCGCGCCGAGCAGCTGCTCGTCGCGCTCAATAATGGCGAAGACTTCGGCGCTGCCGCCGAGTCAGCCGGCGCTACCGTGTCCGAGCCGCAGCTGCTGGGCCGCCAGGACCCGCTGGCCGACCAGAACGTGCTCGGCCAGATCTTCACGGCGAAGAAACCGGCGATGGGCGCACCGACGCGTGGCAGCGTGGTCAATGCAACGGGTGGCATTACCGTGTTCAGCCTCGAGGCGGTACTTCCGGGCCGACCGGAGTCCATTCCGCTGGCCGACCGCGATGCGGGCAAGCTCGAGCTCGCCCAGCAGGCTGGCACGTCGGAGTTCGTCGCCTTCGTCGAGGCCCTCTACAGCAAGGCCGACATCGTCATCAGCGAGGACGCACTGGCCGCGCAAGACCTGTTCTAGCAGGAGCGGCCCATGGCCGCGAGATCTGTAGGAGCGGCCCATGGCCGCGACATTTGCAGGTTAACGCCTTCCCCGCCACAATGTGATCGCGCCCATGGGGCGCTCCAACTGGGGGACATATGCGCAAACTCGAGCTGCACTGGCAGATCCTGATCGCCATTATCCTGGCCGGCATCGTTGGCGGCTGGGTCTTCAACACGCAGTCCGCGACCGGCGTCGAACCGACGATCGCCGGCGTTCGCTTTGTCGCTATCTTCAGCTACATCGGGACGATGTTCCTGAATGCGCTGAAGATGATCATCGTGCCGCTGATCCTGTCCTCGATCATTGTCGGCGTGGCCGGCATTGGTTCGGGCGGCAACCTCGGGGCGCTGGGCGGCAAGACCCTGTTGTTCTACGCGACGACGACGCTGGCTGCGATCATGGTCGGCCTGATCCTCGTCAACGCTATCTCCCCGGGCATCGTCGATGGCGAGCCGGCACGCGACATGCTCGCGCTCGAGGCCTCGACCGAAGAACTCGAAGAACTGGTCGGCGGCAAGGGTCTTGAGGATGTTGCCGAGATCTTCCTGCGCATGATTCCGCCGAACGTCGTCGAGGCGGCCGGCAACGGCGAGATGCTGGCCATCATCTTCTTTGCAATCCTGTTCGGCTATTTCATGACGCGTCTCGACAACGAGTACGCCGAGCCCCTGTACCGCTTCTGGAACGCCGTATTCCACGTCATGATGCGCATGACCGAATGGATCATGAAGTTTGCGCCGATCGGCGTATTCGGTCTCGTGGCGGGCGTCGTCGCGAAAGCCGGCTACAAGGCGGCGGGCCCGCTGGCCGTGTTCGCTATCGTCGTGCTGCTGGCGCTCGCCGTGCACGCGTTCGTCACCTTGCCCCTGCTGCTGCGTTTCGTCGGCCGGGTCAATCCGTTCAAGACTATCCAGGGCGCGGGCAAAGCCATGCTGACCGCGTTCTCGACCGCCTCGTCGTCGGCGACGCTGCCGGTCACGATGGAGTGCGTCGAAGACAAGATCGGTGTGTCGAACAAGACCGCGAGTTTCGTGTTGCCCTTGGGTGCCACCGTCAACATGAACGGCACGGCGCTGTATGAGTGTGCCGCGGCGATCTTCCTGGCCCAGGCCTATGGCCTCGAGCTCACGTTCGCGATGCAATTCTCGATTGTCGCCATCGCGCTGCTGACGTCGATTGGTGTCGCCGGCGTGCCGTCCGCCTCGCTGGTCGCTATCGCGATCATCCTGTCGGCGATCGGCCTGCCCATCGAGGCGCTTGGCGTTCTGCTCGTGTTCGACCGTATCCTCGACATGGCGCGCACCAGCATCAATGTCTGGGGCGATGCCTGCTGCGCGACGATCGTCGCCCGCCTCGAGGGTGAGACCACGAATGTCGCTATCGACGAGGAGACGGCCGAGGAAGCCGCCTAGCTGTGCTGTAGGAGCGGCCCATGGCCGCGATTGCGCCTACCGGCGCATCACCAGGTCGCAGCGATTCCGCCGAGCACATCGGCGAGTGACGCCTTGCGTCGCGCCGCCAGCACGTCGCCGTTGTCGGGCTCCATCATTTCGATCAGCCGTTCCAGCGTGCGGGCGTCGCGGCCCGACAGCGCGGCCTCGATCTCCCCGGCGAGCCTCTCGTTCATGTGGCCGCTGCGCCTGAGCTGGTCAACGTAGGACATCGCGACCGCCGGGGCGTCCGGCCAGGTGACGCGATGCTGGGTCTGCGGGTTGAACTCGTCGCCCTGCATGGCGAGCTTCGCCGCGGCGATCTCGTTCTCGCTCAGGTGCTCGCTCGGCAGCAGCTCGAACACGTCGAGCCCGCGGTAGATTTCCGTGCCATAGATCCTGCCGTCGTACCAGTAGGTTGACCAGTAGCCGCCCAGTATCAGCTCCTCCGGATCGAGCGGCCCGCGGTCGAAGTAGGCGATCTCGAAGGGATTCGCCGAATCAGTGAAGTCGATGATCGACACGCCGCCCTGGTACCACGCTTGCACGAAGATGTCGCGACCCGGCACCGGGATGATGGAGCCGTTGTGCGCGACACAGTTCTCCTGTTCGACCTGCGGCGCGGGCAGCTTGTAGTAGCTGCGGAAGACGAGCTTGTTGTCGACGATGTCGTAAATTGCGTCGGCGCCCCAGTCGAGCGGGTCGTAGGCGCGGCACCGTGGCCGGCTGCCGCCTCCCCATTCGTCGGTAAACAGCACCTTGGTGCCGTCGTTGCTGAAGGTCGCCGAGTGCCAGTAGGCGAAGCCGCGATCGACCACGGCGTCGAGGCGTACCGGGTTCAGCGGGTCGGAGATGTCGAACAGGATGCCGTTGCCCGAGCAGGCGCCGGCCGCCAGGCCGAGGTCCGGGAACACCGTGATGTCGTGGCATTGGTCGGTCATGGACGTTTCCTGGGACTCCTCGTCGTGTTCGCCGCCGCGCCACAGGCCGGCCAGCACGCCCTCGTCCTCGGGGCTGGCAAACACGGTCGGACTGCTGGTGATACGCGCGCTCGCGGGATCGTCGACAGGGATCTTGATGACGTCGATGCGGAACAGCGCGGTGCGCATATCGCCGGGCATGTCGTAGCAGCCCGCCAGCTCTTCCTCATCGCGCACGGTCGAAGTGCCCGAGTTGTAAACGATGATCCGGTCGTCATCCACGTCCACCACCGAGTGCGTGTGCGAACCGCGGCAGGTCTGCACGGCGCCGACCTGCCGCGGGTGCGTCAGGTCACTGATGTCGAAGATGCGAATGCCCCGGAAGCGTTCCGGGCTGACGTCGTCGGTCACGCCCTCGAGCCCGCAGTCCAGGCGGCTGCGCGTCTCCTGGACCGACATGATCAACAGGTCGCCGACGACCGAGACGTCGCCCTGGCCACCGGGACAAACGATCGAACTCAAGAGGCCGGGTACACCGTCATCGCCCAGGCGATAGATGTTGAAGCCGTGGTAGCTGCCGGCAACCAGGATATCGTCGAAGAACGCCATGTCGGTATTGGCGAAGGTCAGTAACGGCGAGCGTTCCTGCGCCTCGGTGGGCGACTCCTCGTCTTCCTCGGCCGCTTCCTCGTCGTCGTCGGGCGCCTCGGGCACCAGTTCGCCCGGATTAGCCGGGTCGAAGAATCCGGCGGGGCGGGGCAGCGCGGCAACCAGCCTGAGGTTGAGAATCGCTTCGCCGGCGTCGAAGAACCCGGCGGCAAGACCCGCGCGCGGGTCGTCGGACAGTTCGACGAGCAGCGCGTTCATGCGCTCGATTTCGACGCTCTGGTCGTTAACGATGTCGTTGGTAAATTCGAACAGCACCGGGTCGAAGGCCGAGCCGGGTTGCTCCCGCAGATCGTCAACCATGGTGACCGCACCCTCGTGGTGAGCAATCATGAGCTGCAGGAACAGCCGGTCAAACGCCGTGCCCTCGGCAGCCGCAAGGTCGGCCATTTGCTCGGGCGAGGCCATGCCGGCCATCTGGTGCGACATGTGCATCGCGTGGTGCGCCGTCGGATCGGGTACGGACTCGCCGCGCTCGCTCAGCCACTGCTGCATGAACTCGATCTCGTCCTTCTGCGACGCATTGATGCGGCCGGCGACGTCGACGAGCTCCGGACGGTTGGTCCGATCGGCCACCAGTTCTGCCATCTGCAGCGCCTGGTGATGGTGCGGAATCATGTCCTGCATGAAGCGCACGTCATCGGGCGAGTAGCTCGTGCCGGCGATGCTGATGGCTTCGTCGGCGCTCAGCTCCCGTGACGGTTCACCCGGCGCCCCCGGGTTGAGGATAGGCGCCTCCTGGGCCAGCGCGGTAGTTGCGAAGATCAGCAGGGCCAGCCCCGGGAGTCTGTGTTTCATCGTCAATCCTCGTTGAAGACCATGCCCATGATGTTGACGCCGGCATCAACGAAGGTCGTCTCACCCGTGATGCCGCTGGCGAGGTCCGAGCACAGGAATGCGGCCGTATTGCCGACTTCCTCGATGGTCACTGTGCGGCGCAGGGGTGAGGCGCTCTCGGCGTAGTGCAGCATCTTGCGAAAGCCACCGATGCCGGCGGCGGCCAGCGTCTTGATGGCGCCGGCGGAGATCGCGTTGACACGCACGCCCTGCGGGCCGAGATCGGCGGCGAGGAAGCGCACGCAGGACTCGAGGCTGGCTTTGGCGAGGCCCATCACGTTGTAGTTAGGCACGACCTGCACGGCGGCGTTGTAAGTCAGGGCGAGAATCGCCGACTTGTCGGACAGCATCGGCAGCGCGGCTTTGGCCAGCGCGGCCAGGCTGTAGGCCGAGATGTCGTGCGAAATGGCGTAGCCCTCGCGGGTGATCGACTCGGTGAAGCCACCGGCGAGCTGCTCGCGCGGTGCGAAACCGACCGAGTGCACGAGCACGTCGAGCTGGTCCCAGGACTTGCCGAGGTCGGCGAACACCGCGTCGATCTCCTCGTCGCTCGTGACGTCGCAGGGGAACAGCAGGCTCGTGTCCTGCCCGAGCCGCTCCGCGAGTTTCTCAACGCGGCCCTTGAGTTTGTCGTTCTGGTAGGTAAAGGCGAGCTCGGCGCCCTCACGTGCAAATGCTTCTGCAATGCCTGCCGCGATCGAACGATCGCTGGCGACGCCGACGATCAGCGCCTTTTTGCCGGCCATAAAGCCCATAGTTTTTCCCCTCTGACGGTTGGGTCAGAGCTCCAGGGCTCTGACCCCAATTGAATTATGTGGCCACGATCGCGCCCATGGGGCGCTCCTACGGTTTGTTGTTACGACGACTGGCGGGTGACGTCGACGTACATGGTCAGTGTCGTGCCCGGCCGTAGTATCTTGTTTTTGTCGATGTTGTTCCAGCGCGCTATCTGGTCGATGCCGACCCGGAACTTGCGTGCGATCAGGTACAGGGAGTCGCCGTTGCGCACCGTGTAGCGCACTTTGCGGGTGGTATTACCCAGCGCGGTGGTCGGTGACAGGCGCGGCGACTCGGCGACCACGTCGCGGTCGGTCCAGACGACGAGATTGCGGCCCACGGGCAGCGGGTCGCCGGGCGCCATGCCGTTCCAGGCGCTGAGCTGGCGCGTCGAGACGCCGTACTTCTGGCCAATGGTCCAGAAGCTCTCGCCGGAGCGCACCACGTGATCGACGCGATTTTCGGCGCGCTGACGGTTCTGTTTCTGTGCCAGGCGCACGTCGGCGCTCTTCGAGTAGGCCGACAGCGGCTTGGTAGCCACCGGGATCATCAGGTAATGCCCCGCGCGAATCGTGTTGCCGCGCAGGTTGTTGGCCGAGCGCAGCGCCGAGACCGTGGTGTTGTAGCGGTTGGCGATCACCGAGATGGCTTCGCCGCTCTTCACCTTGTGGCGCTTCCAGCGCACGAGCTCGCCCGCGGGCACCTCGGCCAGCGCGGTCTCGAACGTGTCGACCACCTCAATTGGCAGCACGAGTTTGTGCGGGCCGGCCGGGTCGGTGGACCAGCGGTTGTAACCGGGGTTGTAGGTGTACACGGTGTCGACGTCGACGCCGGCCAGCTCGGCGGCGAGCGCGAGATCAATCTGCGATCCGACGTCCGTGACAGCGAACTGCGGCTCGTCGGCGACATGCGGCAGCGTGACGTTGAAGCGCTCGGGATCTTTCACGATCTCGACCAGCGCGAGCAGCCGCGGCACGTAGGCGGCGGTCTCTTTCGGCACCCTCAGGTGCCAGAAGTCATCCGGTTTGCCGGCGGCGCGGTTGCGCCGAACCGCGCGGCGGACGTTGCCCTCGCCCGAGTTGTAGGAGGCGACGGCCCGCAGCCAGTCGCCTTCGTTGAATTCGTACAGGTACTCGAGGTAGTCGAGCGCGGCCCGCGTGGACTCCACGACGTCGCGGCGACCGTCGTACCACCAGTTCTGTTTGAGCCCGAAGCGGGTGGCCGTGCCCGGGATCATCTGCCACAGGCCCGCGGCGCGGCCGTGGGAGTAGGCGAAGGGGTCGTAGGCGCTCTCGACGATTGGCAACAGGGCCAGCTCGAGCGGCATATCGCGGCGCACCAGTTCCTCGGTGATGTGCGGCAGGTAACGCTGGGCGCGCGTGAACACCCGGTCGAGGTAGTCCGGGTGGCTGACGAACCACTTGAGTTCGGCGTCGATACGACGGTTTTGCTCCGGCGGCAGCTCGAAGCCGTAGCGCAGCCGGGCCAGCAGGTCGTCGGAAGCAGGCTCCACGGTCTCCAGCTGGTCCCAGAGGCCATCGAGCGGCGAAATCAGGGTGAGGCTGGGCGGCTCCTGGCGCGCCGCGGCAGGTATTTCCTGCTCCGCTAGTGGGTTAGCAGCGGCTACGGATGTTGCCAAAAAGGTGACAATGGTGGCGCCAACAGCCCGAAATCTCTGCGATAATTGCATTCTGACAAATGACATCCGCCGTACTTTACCGGCCACGGGGCCCGGTGCAAGTTTCCGCGACGCAAATCGAGACACAGGACCACTTTTTGGCATGACGCACTATCCCGACTCGGTAAGACAGTGGCTGGCGACGCCTTTCGGCGAGGCGCTGCTGCAGCGTGAGTCGCGGGTGGTCGAGGAATCGCTCGACGGTATCTTCGGCGAGCAGTGCCTGCAGCTCGGTTTGTGGGGTGAGTCCAACCTGTTCCTGCGCCACGCCCGCACGCAGCGCAAATGGCTGCTGGACGTAGGAGCGCCCCATGGGCGCGACAACCCTTCGATCATTGGCAAGTTCCACCGGCTGCCGGTGCAGGACAGCTCGATCGATTGCGTCGTGCTGCCACACGTCCTCGACTACTCTGACCGGCCGCACGCAATTTTGCGCGAGGTCGACCGCGTGCTCACGGCGCACGGTCACGTCGTCATTCTCGGCTTCAAAACGGGCGGCCTGTGGGGCGTACGGCGACTGATCCCGGGCGCCGGGCTGCCGCCCGAGGCGCAGCACCTGGTGCCCGAGCGGCGTCTCAAGGACTGGCTGCAGCTGCTCGACATGCGTATCCAGGCCAATGTGCGCTATTTCTTCCGCTGGCCGATCCCGCTGATTCGTGGCGCCAGCTCGCCGCGGTGGGAGACCCGCGGGCAGCGCTGGTGGCCGGAGCTGGCGGCGTGCTATATGCTCACGGCCCAGAAGCGGGTGAGCCCATTGACGCCCGTGAAGCCGGTTTGGCGGCGCAATCCGAAGGTTGTCGCCGGGCTGGCCGAAACCACTAATCGCGTTTCAAGAATCAAATTTGACCCCAAGAGTTGAGATCTACACCGACGGCGCCTGCCGCGGTAACCCCGGCCCGGGAGGGTGGGGTGCGCTGCTGATCGCCGACAAGCATCGCAAGACGTTGCACGGCGGCGAGCACGACACGACCAACAACCGCATGGAACTCACGGCGGCCATCGAGGCGCTCAACGCGCTCAAGGGCTCGCGCGCAGTGCGCCTGCACACCGACTCCAAGTACGTCATGCACGGCATCACCGAGTGGATGGCCAACTGGAAGCGGCGCGGCTGGAAGACGGCGAAGAAGAAGCCGGTCAAAAACCAGGATTTGTGGATGGCGCTTGACGAGGCCCTCTCGCACCACGACGTCGAATGGGTCTGGGTAAAAGGGCATGCTGGCAACGAGGGCAACGAAGAGGCCGATGCGCTCGCGAATCGTGGTATAGATGAACTATGAGACAGATCGTCCTTGACACCGAAACCACGGGTCTCGCCACGAGTGAGGGCCACCGCGTTATCGAGATCGGCTGCGTGGAGCTTGTAAACCGCCGCATTACCGGCAATAACTTCCACACCTACCTGAATCCGGATCGCGATATCGACGAGGGCGCCGAGCGCGTGCACGGCATCAGCCGCGACGACCTCGAGACCGCGCCGCGGTTTCCCGAGATCGTGGACCGGCTGCTGGAGTACCTGCGCGACTCAGAACTGGTGATCCATAACGCCGAGTTCGACGTCGGCTTTCTTGACCACGAGCTCGGGCTGATGGAGCACGACGCGCCCGAGATCACCCAGCACGCGAGCGTTCTCGATACGCTGATGCTGGCGCGCAAGATGCATCCGGGCCAGCGCAACAGCCTCGACGCCCTGTGCAAGCGCTACGAAGTCGATGCCTCGAATCGCGAGCTGCACGGCGCGCTGATCGACGCCGACCTGCTGGCGCGGGTTTACCTTGCGATGACGGGCGGCCAGACAGCGATGACGCTGGAAGAAGCCAGCAGCGCGGCGGGACGACCCGGCGCGCGCGGCGATTCGCGCCCTGGAGCCGGCCGCAGCGGCCGCGCCGCCGAACTTGATCTCGTCGTCATCCGGGCCACCGACGAGGAAATTGCGGCGCACGATGCGCTGATGGAGCAAATCAGTCCGCCATGACAGGGCAGGGCTAAACGTCTAAAATCGCCCGTTCGATCCACTCAAGGACCGCTAAATGGCTCACACGACGGCAGAAGCGTTGCGCCAAAATTTCCTGGGGAATTCGCCGATCTGGTACAAGCAGACCATTATCGGGTTCCTGATCCTGAATCCGATACTGGCGATGTACGATCCGTTCGTCGCGGGCTGGGTGCTGGTGCTGCAGTTCATCTTCACGCTGGCCATGGCGCTGAAGTGCTATCCATTGCAGCCGGGCGGCTTACTGGCTTTCCAGGCGATCGTCCTGGGAATGGCGACGCCGGAAATGGTGTTCCACGAGGCCGAAGTCAATTTCCCGGTCATCATGCTGCTGATGTTCATGGTAGCGGGCATCTATTTCCTGCGCGAGATGCTGCTGTTCGTCTTCACGAAGATACTGCTCGGCATCAAGTCCAAGATCCTGCTGTCGTTACTGTTCTCGTTTACAGCAGCATTCCTGTCGGCCTTCCTCGATGCGCTGACGGTCACGGCCGTCATCATCACGGTCGCCGCAGGCTTCTACGGTATTTATCACAAGGTCGCGTCGGGCAAGAAGTTCGACCACGACCACGATCCGACAACCGATGAACAGGTCGTCGAGATGCATCGTGACGACCTCGAGAATTTCCGGGCGTTCCTCAGGAGCCTGATGATGCACGGCGCGGTAGGCACTGCGCTGGGCGGCGTGACGACGCTCGTTGGCGAACCTCAGAATCTCCTGATCGCCGAAATCATGGACTGGGAGTTTGCCGAGTTCTTTCTGCGCATGGCGCACATTTCGATGCCGGTGCTCGTCGTGGGCCTGATTACCTGCGCCGTGCTCGAGAAGACCAAGGCGTTCGGCTACGGCACCGAGCTGTCGCCGCGGGTTCGCTCGATTCTCGAAGAATTTGATCATGCCATGGCCGAGAAGCGCACCAAGCTCGACAATGCGGTCATCGGCGTTCAGGCCGCCGTCGCCGTCGTTCTCGTCATCGCACTTGGCTTTCATCTTGCCGAGCCGGGCGTCGTTGGCCTGCTCGTGATCGTGCTGGCCACGGCATTGAATGGCATCACCGAAGAGCATCGCCTCGGCCATGCCTTCGAAGAGGCGCTGCCGTTCACGGCACTGCTCGTCGTGTTCTTCGCGATCGTCGCGGTCATCGACAACCAGGGCCTGTTCATACCCGTCATCGACTGGGTGCGGACTTTCGACGGCAAGGAAGAGGAGGCGCTGTTCTTTCTTGCTAACGGCTTCCTGTCAATGATCAGTGACAACGTTTTCGTGGCGACCGTGTATATCTCCGAGGTCGAGGAGTTATTCCTCAACGGCGAGATCGACCGCGCGACGTTTGACGCAATGGCTGTTGCGATCAACACCGGCACGAACATCCCGAGTGTGGCCACGCCGAACGGCCAGGCCGCGTTCCTGTTCCTGCTGACGTCAACGCTGGCGCCGCTGATCCGGCTGTCTTACGGCCGCATGGTCATCATGGCGCTGCCTTACACGATCACGATGAGCATCACGGGCCTGCTGGCGCTGTGGTACTTGACGCCACTCATATAAAGAAGGGGCGCATTGCCGTTTGAACTCGACAACCTGCGCGTCGGCGTCGTCGGCCTGGGCTATGTCGGCCTGCCCATCGCGGTGGAGTTCGGGCGTCTCTACCCGACGGTCGGCTTCGACCTCAAGGCCGAACGCATCGCCGAGCTCGAGGCGGGCACGGACTCGACGCTGGAGACGACCGAGGAGGAGCTGAAGGACGCGAAGCACCTCAGCTATACGACCGACCCGGCAAAGCTCGCCGACTGCAATTTCTTTATCGTGACCGTCCCGACCCCGATCGGCGACAGCAACCGGCCAGTCCTGACCCCGCTCAAGAAGGCGAGCGAGACACTTTCCGGTGTTCTCGAGAAGGGCGATATCGTGGTCTACGAGTCCACGGTGTATCCCGGCGCCACCGAGGAGTTCTGCGTCCCGATCCTCGAGGCGGGCTCCGGCCTGGAGTTGAACGAGGATTTTTTCGTGGGCTACAGCCCTGAACGCATTAACCCGGGCGACAAGGAGCACCGTCTGCCGTCGATCCTCAAGGTAACCTCGGGCTCGACGCCCGAGGCGGCCGACTACATCGACCGCGTTTACCAATCCATCGTTACGGCCGGAACCTACATGGCCTCCAGCATCAAAGTGGCCGAGGCGGCGAAGGTGATCGAAAACACGCAGCGCGACGTGAATATCGCACTGATTAACGAGCTGGCCATGATCTTCGATCGGATCGGCATCGACACCGAGGAGGTGCTGCTCGCTGCGGGCACCAAGTGGAACTTCCTGCCGTTTCGCCCCGGCCTGGTCGGCGGGCACTGCATCGGCGTCGATCCGTACTA